>NZ_JBHYMF010000191.1:0-12675 GCF_042742855.1 Streptomyces sp. NPDC058877
GGCGGATCGACATCAGACCGGGCATCTCGTGCTCGGCCAGCGTGATCTCCTTGCGGCCGAACGCGGCCAGGGACAGATCGGCGACCTTGAAGTCGTGGTGGGTGACAGTCGTCATGACTGGGCTGCTCCTCGTGTCTGCGAGTGCAAGGGTCGGTTGAGGTGCCTGACACCGGGGGTGCGGTCCCCGGACATAGGAATGCCCGGGCGCTTCCTCGGTGCCGTCGTCGGAGGCCCTCTCTCCCTCGGACGATCCGTGGACCGCCCGACCGCCATCAGCAGCGACGTCTGGCTGGTCACGAATCTACACCGGTCGGCGCGGAGGCCACAGTCCACATCGAGTCGCGGGGGGAGGTGAGCCGGGACGGGAGATCGAGACGTGCGGCTCCGAGGGGTCCCGGTCCGCGCCCCGGTCAGTGGTCGGGGCCGCCCGGCGCCTTGGCCGGGTTCCGGCCCGCCGAGGCGGCCGTCTCGCTGTAGATGTCGGGCTCCAGGTAGATGACCCGGGCGATCGGAACGGCGGCGCGGATGCGCTCCTCGGCCGCGTTGATGGCGTTCGCGACCTCGGTGGCCGTGTCGTCGTGCTGAACGGCGACCTTGGCCGCGACGAGGAGCTCTTCGGGACCCAAGTGGAGCGTGCGCATGTGGATCAGGCGGGTGACGGTCTCGCCGTCGACGACGGCGGCCTCGATCTTCTTGACCTGGTCGACGCCGGCGGACTCGCCGAGCAGCAGCGACTTGGTCTCGGCGGCCAGCACGATCGCGATCAGGATGAGCAGGACGCCGATGCAGAGGGTGCCGATGCCGTCCCAGACTCCGTTGCCGGTGAGCAGGGCCAGGCCGACGCCGCCGAGGGCGAGGACGAGGCCGACGAGGGCGCCGAAGTCCTCCAGGAGGACGACCGGGAGCTCGGGGGCCTTGGCCCGGCGGATGAAGTCCTTCCAGGACAGGCCGCCGCGGATCTCGTTCGACTCCTTGATGGCGGTGCGGAAGGAGAAGCCCTCGGCGACGACCGCGAAGAGGAGGACGCCGACCGGCCAGTACCAGGCCTCGATCTCGTGCGGGTGCTTGATCTTCTCGTAGCCCTCGTAGACGGCGAACATGCCGCCGACGGAGAAGAGCACGATGGAGACGAGGAAGGCGTAGATGTAGCGCTCGCGCCCGTAGCCGAAGGGGTGCTGCGGGGTGGCCTCGCGCTGGGCCTTCTTGCCCCCGAGGAGCAGGAGGCCCTGGTTCCCGGAATCGGCGACGGAGTGCACGCTCTCGGCGAGCATCGAGGACGAACCGCTGAAGAGGAAGGCCACGAACTTGGCTACGGCGATCGCGAGGTTGGCGGCGAGGGCCGCCACGATCGCCTTGGTCCCGCCTGACGCGCTCATGGGTGTGTGGGTTCCCTTCGTCGGTGCTCCGGCTCGATCGCCGCGGTTCGGCCGGTCATTCTCGCATCAGGCCACGACGGTCGCGCGAAAGACCGTTCCCGCTCCGGTCAGTTCGATGGTCTCGCCCGCCGGTACGAAGACGGACTCGCCGGGTCCGAGGGGAGCCCCGCCCGCTGTCGGGCGGCCGGCGACGGCCAACAGGATCTGGGGGGTGGGGGCGGTGAGGTCGGTCGGGGCGGCGCCCTCGGCACGGACGAAGCGGGAGAGGCGGAACTCGTCGATCGGGGTCTCGTAGACCTCCTCGCCGGAGGGCGAGGCCTCGGGACGCAGGACGCCGGGGTCGATCACCGGTTCGAAGCGGACGATCCGGAGGAGTTCGGGAACGTCGACGTGCTTCGGGGTGAGGCCACAGCGCAGCACGTTGTCGGAGTTGGCCATGATCTCGACGCCGAGTCCCTCGATGTAGGCGTGCGGGACGCCGGCGCCGAGGTAGAGGGCTTCGCCGGGCTGCAGCCGGACGTGGTGGAGCAGCATGGCCGCGATGACGCCGGGGTCGCTCGGGTAGTGGTGGGCGAGGGTCGCGTACGGCGCGTGGGCTCCGCCGAGCTCCTCGGCGGCGGCGGCGGCCTCGGCGACGGTGTGCGCCGTCTCCGCGTGATCGGCGGTGAGCAGGGCCGTGAGGACCTCGCGGAGCGCGGCCTCTTCGGGGTGGGCGTGGAGGAGGTCCACATAGGGCTTGAGGGAGTCGACCCGGAGGGCCGCGATGAGGTCGGCGGCTTCGGTCGGGGGCCGGAAGCCGCACAGGCCCTCGAAAGGAGTGAGGGCACAGATCAGCTCGGGCTTGTGGTTGGCGTCCTTGTAGGTGCGCTGTGGGGCGTCGACCGGGATGCCGGCGGCCTCTTCGGCCGCGTGCCCGGCCTTGGCCTGGGCCAGGTCGGGGTGGACCTGGAGGGAGAGCGGGGCGCCCGCGGCCAGCAGTTTCAGCAGGAAGGGGAGCTGCGGGCCGAACTTCTCGACGGTGTGCTCGCCGAGTTCGCGTACGGGGTCGGCGGCGATGAGTTCGTTCAGCGGGCCGCGCCCGGTGCGGGAGGGGGCTCCGGGATGGGCGCCCATCCACATCTCGGCCTGGGGCTCGCCGGTGGGGGCGGTTCCGAGCAGTTCCGGGATGGCCGTCGTGGACCCCCAGGCGTAGGGGCGGACGGTGTTGACGAGGCGGTCCATGGTGCCTGCCAGCTCCTCGGGGTGGTGACGGATGGTACGGAGTGTCGGGAGACAGGTGACAGGGGTCGGATGACGGACGGGTGACGGGGCGGTGGGCGAACGGGTGACGGGGTGGTGGACGGGGTGCCCGTGGGGGTCCTTGAGGGGGCGGGTGCCCGTGAAGTGGGTGGGACGTTGGTCGGAGAAGGGGCACCCTGGTGGGGTTGCGGAGCTCCGGTGTGCCCCTAGCGGGCGGTGCGGGCCTGGGTGGCCAGGGCCAGGTAGACGGCTGCGAAGTCGGTGACCGCGAGCAGTTCGGCGAGGCTCTCCAGGTCGCTGCCCTCCTCCGGTTCGAGCTCGCTGATGGCCGTTTCGTGGCCGAGGGCGAGTTCGCGGGCGGCCGGGGCGGCGGTCAAACCGCCCGCCGGACGGTCGCGGAGCAGGACCACGCGTGCGCGGAGGGCTTGCGGTTCTTCCACGCGGTCGCGGAAGAAGTCGTCCGGGTCGGCGCCGGCCGCGTAGTCGCCGGCGAGGAGGACTCCGTGTGCCGGTAGCGCCTCCGGGAGTTCCGCGGCGAGTGCGGGGAGGCCGGCGAGTTCGGCGAGCACGGCGGCGAAGCGGCGGCCGGCCGGGCCCGCTGCGTAGCCTTCGGTCCAGATCAGCGGGAGCGTGTCCGCGAGCTCGGCGGCGAGGGTCTTCGCCGGGTTGCTGTACGTGGCGATGGCCGGCCCGCAGCGCTCGGCCGTGTGGTCGAGGCGATCGGCGACCTTCTCCAGTGCCTCCGGTGGTGCCTCGATGAGGCCGACGCGGTCCAGCAGCGCGAGCAGCGGGGTGAACAGGGCCCAGAGTGCGCCCGGGCTGGCCGCGATGCTCTCGGCGTACTCGTCGGGGGCTTCGTTCGGGGCGATCGACATCGGGACGAACAGGCCGTGCGAGCCGTTGACCGTTTCGGCGAGCGGGGAAGCCTTGGGGGCGACGGCGACGACGGTGATGCCGCGGCGATAGGCCTGCTCCGCGAGGAGGGCGAGGCCGGGCTCCGAACCGTCGGTGGTCGGGAGTAGCAGCAGGTCGACGGAGCCCGCCCAGCCCGGCAGGGCCCAGCGGAGCGCACCCGCCGCGGGGGCGACGCCGGTCGGCTGGAGTCGTGCGACGGGGGCCGAGCTTCCGCCGAGTGCGCCGATCAGGTCCGCGACGGCTGCGGCGGCGGTGCCGGGCCCCGCGACGAGGACCGCACGGGGGCGACCTTCCGGGCGGAGGTCGGCGATGCCGGCTTCGGCGGCGTGGCGGGCTGCGGTCCGAACCCGTGCGCCGGCTTCGGCGGCGCCGCGCAGAAGGCCGCGGCGGTCAGCCAGGGCGAGGTCGTCCGGGGCGTCGAGGAGGGTCTCGTCGAGCATGTGCGGTGCCTCCGGTCGTCGGAGCGGGGTCCCTGTGGTGCGGTGTCGGGCGGGGCGTTCGCGGGAGGAGCGGGTCCTGGTGGTGTGCGCCCGGGCCGTTCCGTTCCCGTCCGTCCCCCCCGAGGGCCCGGAGCTCCGGGGCTTCTCATGGGGTGCCCGTCCGGGGCGGTCGCGCCTCCGGAGGGGCTCGTACCGGCGGGGCCGCGGACGCGTGGACCTCCCGGGGCCTCCGGGGGCTCGCCGGTGCTGCGGGTGGCCTAGGCCGGGCGGCGGGCCTCGTCCGTGAGCAGGACCGGAATGCCGTCGCGGACCGGGTAGGCGAGGCCGCAGTCGGGGCTGCTGCAGATCAGTTCGGGGGTCTCGTCCGCCGTGCGGTCGTTCAGCGGAGCGTGACAGGCCGGGCAGGCCAGGATCTCCAGGAGGCCGGCTTCGAGCGGCATGGGGGGTTTCCCTTCGAACAAATGGATAGGGCCAGGTCAGCCTACCGCCGGGGAACGGGGGGCGCCCCCGTTCCCCGGCAGGTGGGCGGGGTCAGTCGGTGGCCCGGACCAGGGCGAGGACCGCATCGCGGACCTTGGCCATGGTGGCCTCGTCCCGGGCCTCGACGTTGAGGCGGAGCAGCGGCTCCGTGTTGGAGGCGCGGAGGTTGAACCACCAGTCCTCCGCCGTCGCCGTGAGGCCGTCGAGCTCGTCGAAGGCGACGCCGTCCTCGTCCGCGTACGCCGCCTTGACCTTGGCGGTGCTCGCCGCCTGGTCGGCGACGGTCGAGTTGATCTCGCCCGAGGAGGCGTACCGGTCGTAGGAGGAGACCAGGTCGGACAGGGTGCCCTCCTGGCCGCCGAGGGCCGCGAGGACGTGGAGCGCGGCGAGCATGCCCGTGTCCGCGTTCCAGAAGTCCTTGAAGTAGTAGTGCGCGGAGTGTTCGCCGCCGAAGATCGCTCCGGTCTTCGCCATCTCCTCCTTGATGAAGGAGTGGCCGACCCGGGTACGGACCGGCTGGCCGCCCTGCTCGCGGACGACCTCGGGCACGGACCAGGAGGTGATCAGGTTGTGGATGATCGTTCCGCCGGGGTTCTTGGCCAGCTCGCGTGCGGCGACGAGGGCCGTGATCGCGGACGGGGAAACCGGCTCGCCGCGCTCGTCGACGACGAAGCAGCGGTCGGCGTCGCCGTCGAAGGCGAGGCCGAGGTCGGCGCCCTCGGCGCGGACGCGGGCCTGGAGGTCGACGATGTTCTTCGGGTCGAGCGGGTTGGCCTCGTGGTTCGGGAAGGTGCCGTCGAGCTCGAAGTACATCGGGACGACGTCGAGCGGGAGTCCCCCGAGCACGGTGGGGACGGTGTGGCCGCCCATGCCGTTGCCCGCGTCGACGACGACCTTCAGGGGGCGGATCGTGGTGAGGTCGACCAGGGACTTCAGGTGTGCGGCGTAGTCCGCCAGGGTGTCGCGCTCGCTGATCGTGCCCGTCCGCGTCGCGGCCTCCGGGGCGCCCGTCTCCGACCACTGCTGCGCGAGGGCGCGGATGTCGGCGAGGCCGGTGTCCTGGCCCACGGGTGCGGCGCCGGCACGGCACATCTTGATGCCGTTGTACTGGGCCGGGTTGTGGGAGGCCGTGAACATGGCGCCGGGCAGGCCGAGGCTTCCGGAGGCGAAGTACAGCTGGTCCGTGGAGCAGAGCCCGATGAGGGTGACGTCGGCGCCGAGGCGGGCCGCGCCGCGTGCGAAGGCGGTCGCGAGGCCCGGCGACGAGGGGCGCATGTCATGGCCGACGACGATCGCGTCCGCCTCCGTCACCCGGACGAAGGCCGCGCCGAAGAGCTCACTGAGCGTCTCGTCCCACTGGTCGGGTACCACTCCGCGGATGTCGTACGCCTTCACGATCTGCGACAGATCGACGGTCACGGATCCACCCTCCTGAGTTCTCGGCACGCGTGTGCGGCGCGTGTACGGAACGCCAAAGCTACCCGCAGACCGGAGGCGCGGACCCGGAGGTCCGTGACGGGTGGCCGGTTGCCGTCAGTTGTCGGGGGACCGCAGCACCCTCAGGTGGCCGCGGCGCCCGACCTCCATGGGGTCGCCGCCGCGTCCGCTGCCGCCCTTGCCGCCGGCTTCGGCCCTGCGCTCGTGGGGGCGTGCCGCCTCCCGCACCGCGTTGGCCAACGCTTCGAGGTCGTCGCCGCTGGGGCGGGTGGGGGCGGATCCGTCGGTGAGCCGCACCACTTCCCAGCCGCGGGGTGCGGTGAGGCGCTCGCTGTGCTCGGCGCACAGGTCGTAGCAGTGGGGCTCGGCGTAGGTGGCGAGCGGGCCGAGGACCGCAGTCGAGTCGGCATAGACGTACGTCAGTGTCGCGACGGCAGGGCGGCCGCACGCAGTGCGCGAACAGCGACGTACAGGGCTCACGACGTTGGACGGTACCGCACTCTTGAGCGGGCCGCGACGACTCTTCCTCAGGTCACTCCACCGTGTCGCGATGTGACCTCCACCACACACCCTCGCGCGGTGGCCGTTCTGACCTGCGGAGGAGGGAGGACAGGGGGGTGGGGGTAGGGGGGTATTCGGACACCTTGGGATGCAAATCCGGTCAAGCAGGGCCAGATGGCCGATCGTCGCTGCCGGTCGAATCGAGCACCCGGTTGGCCGGAACGTTCAGGTTTCGACAAGGCGGGGGGCGGGGGCGCGGGCGCGCGGGGAAAGGTGGCGAGGATGCGCCACGGTGCGGTGGGACGGATGGGGGTTACGCTGCGTCAGTGATGGAAAGTCCTGTGCCGCCGAGTCCTTCGCACCGTCCCACGGAGCCCCCGACGGAGCCGCGGGTCCGTCGCCGAGACCGGCACGGCCGCGGGATGCGGGGGCCGGTCGCTCCGCCGCAGGTACCGCTCTCCGCGAGCCGGTCCGACACCTTTCGTGACCTGGTCCTCGACTCGGTGGAGCGGCTCGAACGGCGCTGGCCGCAGTTGGCGGACGTCGACTTCATGGTGATGGAGGTGCCGCCGGCGGTGTCGGGCGAGACCGTGCCGCTGGGCGGCTCGGTCCCGGCGGAGAAGAACGAGCCGGCCCGGGTGGTCGTCTACCGGCGGCCGGTCGAGCTGCGTTCGAAGAGCCGGGACGAACGGGCCCTGCTGGTCCACGAGGTGGTCGTGGAACAGGTTGCGGAACTCCTCGGCCTCTCCCCCGAATCGGTCGATCCCCGGTACGGACAGGACTAGTACGAACGGATCCGGTCACCCGGCGGGCCCGACGCTCCGGTCGGCGCGGGCCCGGGCCGCACCTCAGCCGAGTACGCCGAGGTCCTGGTGGGCGGTCGGGAGCTGGACCGTGCCGCGGTCGTCGACGAAGGTCTGGACGGTGAACATCGGGATGCCGTCCTCAGGAACGGCGAGCGTCCGCGCCGCGTACACCTTGCCCCCGGAGACCGGCTCGACGGTCAACGCGTAGGAACCCCTGAGCCCCGCGGGCACCAGGTCGGGCAGGACCGTCGTCGTGCCCGCCTTGACGGTGACCGTCTTGGACACCGGCGTGCCCGCCCCGGAGCCGGCCGAGGCCGTGACCTTGACCTGGGCGTCGGCCCCCGGAGCGGTCAACGAGAGGGTCGACGCCTTGGCGCGGTTGTCCGCGACCGTCGCCCGCGCGGAGACGGCGGCGGTCGCCGGGACGAACGCGATCTCGGTCTTCTCGCCCTTGCCCCGGACGACCTGGAGCGCCGCCACGACCGGAGTCGCCTTCTTCGGGTCGCTCGGGGTGAGCAGCAAGGAGCCCACCGCGCCGCGCGTGAGCTCGGGCAGGTCGACGGCAGCCGTCATGCCGGACTTCACGTGCAGGGAGTCGGCCCCCGCCGGCACGATCGTCCCGGTCGGGGTGACCAACTGGACCTTGAGGTCGGCATCGTCCTCGCCGGGGGCGAAGACCACCAGGCGCACCGAGGCGGCGTCGGCCGGGATGCCGGGGAGCACGGCGCTGCTCGCCGGGTCGGTCGCGGCGGCGAGCCAGTCGCTGCCGAGCTTGTCGTCGGCGACGGCGACGGCGGCACTGACCCGTCCGCTGCGGGTGCTGACGTGGACGGTGACGTCCCGCTGTGCCGCCTCTTTGGTGAGGGTGGAGAGGAGGACCGGGACGGTGGAGCGGGCGGGGACCGGGATGCCCTCGGTGAACTGGGACTTGAGGACGCCCTCGGGGCCGTACAGCTCGATGTCGACGACGGCTGCGGTGTCGTCCGGGTTGGTGAGGTGGAGGTAGTCCTGGCGCTCCTTGGCCGTGGAGGCGGCCGGGAACCAGAAGTCGGTGTCGGGGGCTCCACAGGCGAGGCCGCGGAGACCGCGTGCGCCACCGGCCGGGACCATGCTGGTCTGCTGGACGGTCCAGCCGGGGGCGAGGGTGCCGGTGGCCGTGCCGATGAGGGCGGGCGCGGCACCGCCGTCGACCTGGACCGTGACGGGCTTTCCGGGGGCGGTCACGGTGGCCGGGACCTTGGGCTCCTTGGGCTTCTTGCCGCTCCCGGTGGCACCGTCGGAGGTCGTCGCCCCCACGGCGGCGCGCAGCAGCGCCGTCGGCTGCGCGGTCTTGCCGGAACCCGCCGCGGAACCCGTCTCCTTGCCCGCCGTCGGGGTGTACGAGGTGTAGAGCGTCTCGGCGACCTCCGAGGTGCTGGGCACCGGGCAGGCGAGGCCGACGCGTTCCACCGGCAGACGGGTGGTGGCCGTCGCCCCGGGGGCTGCGGTGCCGTCCGGAGCGGTGAGGGTCGCGAAACCGGTGACGGCGGCGAGGGCCGTGGCGCCCGCGATCAGGGAGAGGGTCGTGCGCTTCACTGGTTGCTGCTCCCGTCGGGACGCTGCTCGGTCTCGTGGCCCTGGGGGTACCCGTAGTCGTAGCCGTACCGGTCGTACTGCTGGGACCGGTCGTACTGCTGTTGGTCGTACTGCTGCACCTGCTCGTAGCCCTGCTCCGGGTAGGGCTGCTGTTCGTAGCCGTGCTGGGGGTACGCGTAGGGCTGCTGCTGGTAGGGGTCAGCGGCGTAGTCCCGGTAGTAGTCCTGGTCGGCGTACGTCCCGTCCTGGGGCTGCTGCGGGGCCGGCTCGTAGGCCGGGGCGTATCCGCCGTCCGCCTCCCGATCCGGGTCCCGGGGCTCGTGGGAGGGCTGCTCCGGGATCGGGGCCGGTTCGCCCGGCGGGAACTCGGGGGCACCGGCGGCCTCCGCCTCCGCGGCGGCGCGCAGCCGGCGGGCACGACGGCCGTCGCCCTCGGTCGCCTGGGCGGGGATCGAGAGCTCCTCCTCCGGCAGGTCGTCGTCGATCTGGCGGCGGCGACCGGGCAGGGCGAGGACGAGCAGCACGACGGCGAGACCGGCCTGGGCCCAGATCCATGCGGTGTGGGTGAGCGGTGCCTCGTACTCGAGGTCGAGGCGGCCCCCCTGGACGGGGAGTTCGAAGCCCTGCGCCCAGCCGTCGACGGTGGTGCTCTTCAGTTCCTTGCCGTCGAGGGTGGCGGTCCAGCCGTCGGCGGCGCGGTCGGCGAGGCGCAGGACGCGACCGGCGGGGCCGGCCGGGACGTCGGTGTGCGCTTCGACGGGGCCGGCGGCGACGGCGACCGGAGCGGCGACCTCGGCCCCGTCCGGTGCGGCGCCCTTGGCGACCGGCGGAACGATCATGATCCGGGCGATCTCGCGGTCGACGCGCCAGAGCGCGCTGCCGTCGAGCTGGCTCAGCCGGCTGAGCCCGGGGGTGGCGTCGAGGACCCGGCTCATCTGGCGCGGCGCCCCGTCCCGCACCAGGACGTAACGGATGGCGTAGCCGCTGAGCTCCTGGGTCTGGTCGGCGCCGGAACCGGCGACGAGTCGGGCCACCACCTCGTCGAGGCGGGGGTCCGCTTCGGCACCGGCGGTCAGCTCGGCGTCGCCGAGCCGGGCACCGGAGCCGCGGACCAGGGTGTAGGCGACCTTGCCGGGCGCGCTGCCGCCGAGGACGAGGGTGCGGGGCTGGTCGCGGGTGCCGCTCTCTTCGGCGACGAAGGCCGGGACCTGGACCGGGTCCCGGCGGGTCAGCGGGCCGTCGGCGCCGCCGATCATCCAGCCGACGGCGGCGACGGCAGGGCCGAGGGCACAGCCGAGGGCGATCAGGGCGGCGACGGGCTGTCGCCAGCCGAAGCCGTGGGCGGCGACGCGGGTGCGACCGCCCTCGGCGCCGATGGTTCCGGCGGCGATCAGGGCGGCGCCGTAGACGAGGGTGGCGGGTCCGGCCCAGCCGGTGCCGCCCGCGCCGTTGCTGAGGGCGGCGAAGAGGAGTCCGGCGAGGGCCGCGACCCAGGCCGCACGGACGGCGAACGCGCGCTCCTCGCGCAGGAGTCCGGCGAGGGCGGCGAGGACGAGGCCGATGAACAGGAGGCCGCCGAGGGTGCCGGGCCCGCCGGGGCTGGTGCCCAGCAGTTCGAGTGCGCTCGCCGTGCCCGTGCGGACGTCGAGGCCGGCCTCGCGCAGGAAGGCGCCGGGGTCGGTGAGGAGGTCGATCGACCAGGGCGCGAGGACCAGCAGCGGGGTGCCGACGGCGGCCAGGAAGCGGAGCCCGTACGCCGTGATGTCGTCCCTGCGCACGGCGAGCACGCCCAGGCCGAGGAGCACGGCGAGCGGCCAGACGACCGGGGTGAACGCCATCGCGAAGGTGAGCAGGAAGGCGTACGCCCAGGTGGCGCGCCAGCTGCCCCGGTCTGGTCGGTTGAAGCCGTGGGCGGCGACGGCCGCACGGGCGATCAGCGGCAGCAGGATCGCGAGGACGGCGGTGCCGAGCCGGCCGGCGGCGAGGGCACCGGTGGCGGCGGGCAGGAACGCGTACGCGATGGCGCCCCAGGCCCGCAGCAGTCGGGACTCGACGATGCCGCGGGCGGCGAAGTACGCGGTGAAGCCGGCCAGGGGGACCGAGCAGACCAGCAACAGGGTCAGCGCGGTGGAGGTGGAGCCGAGGAACAGCGCGGAGAGCACGGCCAGGACGGCGAGGTAGGGCGGGGCACCCTGGGTGCCTCCGGCGCCGATGGGGTGCCAGGCGTCGGCGTACCGCGACCAGAGTCCGGAGACGGTGTCCGGGGCGGGGAGCAGGGCACCGCCGGCGAGCGAACCGCCGGCGAAGAGGTTCCGGCAGGCGACCAGGGAGACGAGGAGGAGCAGGGCGAAGAGGACCGGACCGGGCTTGCTGGCGATCTTCTTGAGCCGGGCGAACTGCTCGACCTCCAGGTAGTCGGCGTCCTCGTCGCCGGGGCCGGACTCGACGACGCCGTGGCGGGAACCGCCGGTGTCGGTATCGCTGCTGCCGAAGTGGGAGGCGACCTGCTCGACGGTGGCGCGGAGGGTGGCGCCCGGCGGCGGGAAGAGCGGGCGGAGTTCGCCCGCGGGGACGGCGGGGTTCTTCCGGCGCTTGCGGGCGGCAAGGATCTTCTCGGGGCGCAGCAGGGTGACGAGGAGGCCCATGACCTCGTCCACCGCTTGCCCGGGGGCCTTGCCGACGAGGTAGCCGAGGGTGCGGAGCAGGGTGCTGAGGACGAGCCTCAGGAAGACGTAGGGGAGGGCACGGCCCCGGGTGTTGGCGAGGAGGGTGTGGACGGCACCGGCCTTGTCGACGCGGTGCGGGTTGGCGGCGGTGCGCCCCGCGCAGTCGACGCTGCGGCGCTCGCGGGCGGACGCCTCGGCGTGCCGCAGGACGGCGTCGGGGGCGACGAGGACGCGGAAGCCGGCGGCATGGGCGCGCCAGCACAGGTCGACGTCGTCGCGCATCAGGGGGAGGCGTCGGTCGAAGCCGCCGAGTTCCTCGAAGGCGTCGCGGCGGACCAGCATGCCGGCGGTGGAGACGGACAGGACGGAGCGCACCTGGTCGTGCTGGCCCTGGTCCTGCTCGCGGCGGTCGAGTCCGGTCCAGCGGCGTCCGCTGCGGGCGATGCTGACGCCGACTTCGAGGAGCTGCTTCCTGTCGTACCAGCCGCGGAGCTTGGGGCCGATGACCGCGGCGTCGGGGTCGGCGTCGGCGACGCGCAGGAGTTCGGCGAGGGCGCCGGGCTCGGGGGCGCAGTCGTCGTGGAGGAGCCAGAGCCACTGGACCGGTTCGCCGTGCGGGAGGTCCGGGAGGTCGTACGCCTCGTCGTTCCAGGTGCGGCTGACGGGATCCCAGCCGCTGGGGCGCTTCAGGTAGGGCAGGTCCTCGGGTCCGAGCACGGGCGCGGTGTGGGCGGCCTCCTCGACGGCGGCGCCGAAGCCGGTGCGGCGCGCGAGGTGCAGGACGCGGTCGGCTCCGATGGCGTCGGCGACGAGCTGCGCCGAGTCGTCGGCGCTGCCGGTGTCGGCCGCGACCGCGTTCTGCACGGGGCGCTCCTGGGCCAACAGCCCGGCGAGGGCGTCGGGCAGCCAGCGGGCGCCGTCGTGGGTGACGAGCACGGCGGTGACGACGTGTCGCGGAAACTCAGGAGTTGAGGACATCGAGCTACGGGCCCTCCGGCCGGGGTCGCCCGCGGGGGGCGTGGGGGTGCGTCTCGGACGGAGGCCCACACTAACGGCTGTACGCGGAGCGGTCCGCCGTCCTGTGGACAGTCGGCCCGTGATCGGGGCGGGGCGGAGGGGGCGCCCCGCAGTGGGTGCTCCGGGGCGGGCGCTCCGGGCGATCGGGTCGGGGCGACCCGGTGGCACGGACGGCCGGCTCCCGTGGGCGGGGCGCGGACGGGCGGAGCGGGGAGGGCCGGGG
>NZ_JBHYMF010000192.1:0-12608 GCF_042742855.1 Streptomyces sp. NPDC058877
GCTCCGGAAGGAGCCGGCCGCCCCGGTAATCTCGTGCGCGGCTAACCCTGGCGCAGCGGTCGGACGAAGGCGCGGACGTCCTCGACGAGCAGCTCGGGCTGCTCGAGGGCGGCGAAGTGGCCGCCCTTGTCGAACTCGGTCCAGTGCGTGAGCGTCGGCAGCAGCGGGTCCGCCCAGCGGCGGATCGGCAGCGCGGCGTCCTCGGGGAAGACGGCCACGCCGACCGGCGCCTTCAGCGGCCAGGGGCCGCCCCAGGTGCGGACGAAGGCCTCGTCGCCGTGCGCGGACTCGTAGTAGAGCTGGGCGCTGGAGCCGGCGGTGCCGGTGAACCAGTAGAGCGAGACGTTGGTGAGCAGGTGCTCGCGGCTGACCGCGTCCTCCGGAACCTTGTCCGCGGCGGTCCACTCCTTGAACTTCTCGACAATCCAGGCGAGCTGGCCGACCGGCGAGTCGGTGAGCCCGTACGAGAGGGTCTGCGGCCGGGTCGACTGGATGCGCTGCCAGCCCATCCCGTCCTGCTGGAAGCGCCCGGCGAACTCCAGGCGTCCCAGGTCGGTGGCGTCCAGGCCCTCGAAGGCGGCCGGTTCCTGCGGCGGGAAGGTGACGAACATGTTCACGTGGACACCGGCGACGTGCTCCGGGTCGGCGAGACCCAGTTCCAGGGAGATCGGCATGCCCCAGTCGCCGCCCTGCACGAAGTAGCGGTCGTAGCCGAGGCGGCTCATCAGCTCGGCCCAGGCGCGGGCCACCCGGCGGGTGTCCCAGCCGGCCGCGCGGGTGGGGCCGGAGAAGGCGTAGCCGGGGATGGAGGGGATGACCACGTGGAAGGCATCGGCCGGGTCGCCGCCGTGCGCGGCCGGGTCGGTGAGCGGGCCGATCACGTCGAGGAACTCGGCGACGGAGCCCGGCCAGCCGTGCGTGACGATCAGCGGCTTCGCGGTCGGTTCCGGCGAGGTGACGTGCAGGAAGTGGACGTCGGTGCCGTCGATCTCGGTGATGAACTGCGGGTACTGGTTCAGCCTGGCCTCGGCGGCGCGCCAGTCGAAGCCGGAGCGCCAGTACTCGGCGAGTTCCTTGAGGTACGCGACCGGGACGCCGCGCGACCAGTCGGCGTCGGGGATCTCGCCCTCGGGCCAGCGGGTGCGAGCGAGGCGCTCGTTCAGGTCGTCGATGTCGGCCTGGGGGATCTCGATGTGGAAGGGGCGCATGGCAGCCTCTCGTGGTACGCGTGCCGGAGCGGGCGCGGTGGGGCGTCAGTGGGGTGCGGCGGCGGTCTGCGGCTGCCGGCGCGGTGCGGTGGTGGCGGAGCCGGTGCGCCGGGCGGCGCGGGAGGCCCGCAGGACGCGCAGCATGAGGCGCGGGTGCATCAGCGCCTGCGGCGGGTCGATGAGACCGGCGACGCGGATGAACGCGTTGCTCAGTTCCGGGTCGTGCTCGGCGGCGGCCTGGAGGCGTGCGACGTAGGCGTTGGCCATCCTGACCTTGAGCGTGCGGCGTCCGGAGACACCCGGGTAGCCGAGGTCGGAACCGGCGGCCAGTTCCCACGGCGCCTTGATGGCGGCCGCGACGTCCTTGAAGTACGCGGCGGGCTTCCGGCCGCGGGGTGCGGCCAGGTGCCGGCGCAGCGCCAGTGACTCCAGCGCGGCCACCGTCATGCCCTGGGCATAGACCGGGTTGAAGCTCGCCACGGCGTCGCCCATCACGAGCAGTCCGTCGGGGAACCTGGGCAGGCGCTCGTAGTGGCGCCAGACGCTTGCCGGATAGCGGAACTTGACCGGTTCGTCGACGGGCTCGGCGTCGGCCACGGCGTCGTACAGGTGCGGGATGGGCAGCGAGCGCATGAACGCTTCGAAGCCCTCGGGATCCGTGGGGGCGTGGTCGCCCAGGATGCCGGTGAGTGACAGCTCGTAGATGTCCCCGTCGCCGGGCAGCCGGTAGAACAGGCCGCCGCGGGGATGCTCGGGGGTCGCCGCCGGGATGATCGCCTGGGCGTCGCCGAGCGGGTCGTGGTCCAGGCGGTAGTGGCGCGTGGTGTAGGCGAGGTCGATCTCGACCCGTTCCTCCTCCGGCACCGGGTAGCCGAGCTCGGCGAGCCAGACCGGGGTGCGCGAGCCGCGGCCCGTGGTGTCGACGACGAGGTCGGCCCTGAGTTCCCGCGGCTCGCCGCCCGCGTGGCGCGGCTGGACCCGGGCGCCGGTGACCCGGGTCCGGTCGGCGGTGGTGCTGAGCCCGAGGATGTCGTGCTCCTCCAGGAAGCGGACGTTGGGCAGCTGCTGCACCCGGCGGCGCACCTGCTCCTCGAGGACCGGGCGGCCCGCGGGAACGGAGATCAGACCGGTGTCGGCGGGGGCGATGCGCCGGCCGTTGAAGTACCAGTGACAGGCGTGGCCGAAGTCGTCCGGGGGGGCGCCGACGGCCGCGAGGTCGTCGGTGAGCCCCGGGAAGTGCTCCTCCAGGATCTGCTGGCCGCGGGCCACCAGGCCGTGGGCGTGCCGGCCGTGCGGCACACCGCGCCGCGGACCCGAGACGTCGACGAGCCGGTCGCGGTCGACCAGCAGGACCTCCGCGTAGGTGTCGGCGAGCACGCGGGCGGCGAGCAGTCCCGCCATGCTGCCGCCGAGCACCACCGCCCGGTGTGCGGCTGTGTGGGCCACGGTGTTCTCCTTCTTCGGGCCGACGCCGGTCACGGGGTGTTGCGGGGGGTGTTCTGGTAGGCGGCGATCAGCCACTCGCCGTCCTGCTTGGTCAGCACCCAGATGGCGCGGACCTGGCGCTCGGCGGCCGGCTCGGTCTCGCCGGGGGCGAGGACGCCGCCCTGGGTGATGACGACGACGTTGTCGGGCGAGAGGAACTTGACGGCGAGCGGCGTGCCGGTGACCTGGGTGCCCTTGTACGGTCCGGCGAACGCCTGCGTCATGAAGCCGGCGATGCGCTCGCGACCGGTCTCGTGCACGCCGGGCAGCACCATGGTGCCGTCCTCGGTGAAGACGTCGCCGAACGCGGCGCCGTCGTGCGCCGCCCAGGCGGCGACGATGCGCTGCGGCACGGCGGCGACGGCGGCGGTGTCCTCGGCGACGGCGGTGGTGGTGGTCGTGGCGGTCATGGGGGAACTCCCTGTGTTTCGTCGGATGGGTACGGCTGCGGTCCGCCGCGGGCGCGGCGGTGCGGGCCGGTCAGGAGGTCGGTGCGACGGAGAGCGCGTGGCGGAAGACGTTCCGCGGGTCGTAGCGCTTCTTCACCCGCTGCAGGCGCGGGTAGTTCTCCTTGTAGTAGAGGACGGGCCAGCCGGTGCCGGAGGTGTTCCAGACCGGGTCGGCGAGGTCCACGTCCGGGTAGCTGATGTACGAGCCGTCGTTGACGTCGCCGGGCTCGGGGACGCCGCCGGTCTCGGCGTACACGTCCCGGTAGAAGCGGCGCACCCAGGCGATGTGCAGCTCGTCCTCCTCCGGCGCGGTCCACGCGCCCGCGGAGTAGGACGCCTTGAGGATGGAATCGCGCTGGGGGACGGCGGTGGCGTCGGGGGCGACCGCGTTGACCTGGCCGCCGAAGCCGGTGAGCACCAGGCAGGCCATCGGGTTGTCGTACCCGGGGTCGGTCAGATGGCGGTGGACGGCGGCGAGCTGGTGGTCGGTGAAGCCCGCGCGCAGGTAGCCGGCCTTGTTCTTGTACCGGCCGCGCGGGTCGCTGGGCCAGCTGTAGGAGGGCATCCAGGTGTCCATCCAGGACACCACCTGCTCCTCGACGTGGGCAGGTGCGGCGCCGCCCGGGCCGGTGAGCGCGGCCAGCTGCTCGGCCATCAGCCCGGCGGCGCCGGGCACGTCGTCGTCGATGACCGAGTTGAGGACGAACGATCCGGCGGAGCGGTGCAGGACGATCAGGTTGCTCCAGATGTGGCGTCCCGGGGAGTCCGGCGCGCTGTTCTTCTCGTGCCAGTCGGTGTAGGCGCGCAGCAGAGCCGTGAAGCTCTGCTCGTCCAGGGCGTCCCAGGACCAGACGACGTCGGCGCGGCGGATCCGGCGCGGGGCGCGGGGCAGGGCGTGCTCGGGGGCGGTCGGCCGGGGGCCGGCGGAGCGCAGCCAGAAGCGGGTGACGACGCCGAAGTTGCCGCCGCCGCCTCCGGTGTGGGCCCACCACAGGTCGTGGTGCGGATCGTCCGGCTCGCGGGTGGCGGTGATCACCCGGGCCCGGCCGGTGTCGTCGACGGTGACGACCTCGACGGCGTACAGGTGGTCGACGACCAGACCGTCGCGGCGGGAGAGGTGTCCGTAGCCGCCGCCGCAGATGTGGCCGCCGACGCCGACCTCGAAGCAGGTGCCGGCCGGGACGGTCACTCCCCAGCCGTCGTGCAACTCCTGGTAGAGGTGGTCGAGGCGGGTGCCGCCGCCGACGGCGAAGGCCGCCATCCGTTCGTCGTAGGAGACGGAGGACAGCGGCGAGAGGTCGATGAGGACCTGGATGTCGGGCGAGGCGGTGAAGTCCTCGAAGCAGTGGCCGCCGCTGCGGACGGCGATCCGGCTGCCGCTGTCGAGGGCGTCCTGGACGGCGTCGACGACGTCCTGGGTGGTGGCGGCGAGGCGGACCGCCTCGGGACGCCCGGTGAAACGGTGGTTGTATCCCTCCACCAGACCGGGGTACCGGTCGTCCTGCGGGGTGACGGTCACCCGGCGGCTCTCTTCCGACATGGACGGCTCCTCCTGCGGCGGTCGTGCCCAGAGCCTGTCCGGCGGATCACGGCCGGGTCATCTCCTGGTTTGCGGAGTTGCCGGTGGCCGGATCCCAGTCGTCGGTCAGCTGCCGTTCCAGGGCGCTCTCGACGGGAGTCAGGGGAAGAGCGGTCAGCCCTTCCGGGTGGCCGGGGGGCGGTCCTTGCAGGGGGGTGCCGTGGTCGAGCGGCGCGGTCGGGGTCGTCACGCCGATCCACACCCAGCCGTAGTCGGACAACGACCAGTAAGCGGTGGTGAAGAGACGCTTGGCCAGGCGCAGGGCGGGGGCGGGCAGACGCAGCGCGCCGCCGCGTGGCGGCTCGGGCGGGGGCGAAGACGTGGTGACGGTCACCCCGCGACCGTCACACCCGGCCGGCGGCCGGCGCATCTCTCGGTGTGCGCCCGTCCGGGGTGCCGTCCAGGGCCGCCTGGCCGCGCCTGCCCTCCTCCAGGGTGAGGGCGAGTTCGAGCGGTGCCGACTCGTCGCCTTCCCGCAGGATCGCGGCGGCCCGGGTGAGCTGCCCGGCGATCCGGTCCAGGACGTCGGCGACCGGTCCGGCGTTGTGGGCGAGCACGTCTCCCCACACCCACGGGTCGCCGCCGGCCGTGCGGACCGCGTCGCGCAGGCTCGGCTCGGCGAGGCCGAGGAGGGCCAGGGAGCTGTCGGCGAAGCGGCTGGAGAGGACGGCCGCGACCAGGTGCGGGGCGTGCGACAGTTCGGCGACGACCCGGTCGTGGATCTGCGGGGAGAGGTCGAGGCGCTGCGCGCCGCAGGCCTCGATCAGCGCGTCGAGCATCCGCAGCGCCCAGTCGGGGGTGGTCTCGTACGGGCACAGGGTCCAGATGCGGCCGGTGAAGCGGCCGGCGCCGGCGCCGGCCCGGCCGGGGGCGTCGGGTCCGGCCAGCGGGTGTCCGGGCACATATCCCTTGAGGTCACAGCCGCGCAGTTCGGCGTCGGAGCTGATGACGTCCTTGGCTCCGGCGGTGTCGGTGTAGACGTTCCCGAGGCCCTGGCTCTGCGCGCGGTACAGGACGTCGACGACGGCGGACGGCGGGGTGGCGACGACGACCAGGTCGGCGGGCGGGCGCTTGGGGGGCCAGGGCGTTCCGGCGCCGAGTGCCACGGCCTCGGCGGTGGCGCGGGGGTCGTCGTCGAGGAGGGTGACCTCGACGCCCGCGCCGGTGAGGGCGAGGGCCACGGAGGTGCCGGTGGTGCCACAGCCGATGACGACGGCGGTGCGCAGCGTGGCGGTGGTCATGGGAACTCCTGGCGGCGGGGATGGAGGAGGGGCGGGCCGGTGCCTGGTGGGCCTCGGGGCAGGGCGGTCGGGGTGCGGGGCGGGGCCGCCCGTCGTGCGGTCATGTCCGCTCAGTGCTCGCAGTGGGCGTGGGCGAACTGGCCGGGGGTGCGGCCTTCGCCGGCCGGGCCGCGGTAGGCCTGGGCGATGTCGAGCCACCGGTCGGCCTCTGCGCCGGTGGCGACCAGGGCCAGGTCGTCGCGGTGGCGGCGGCGGGTGACGAGCAGGCAGAAGTCCTCGGCGGGACCGGTGATCTTGTCGGCGGCGTCCTCGGGGCCGTACGCCCAGAGCTCGCCGTTGGGGGCGGTGACCTCGATGCGGAAGTGCTCGGTGGGCGGGGTCAGACCGCGGGAGAGGTAGCCGAAGTCCCGGGTGAGGAAGGCGAAGAAGACCAGGTGGCGCAGGCGCTCGGTGGCCTCGCGGCGCACGCCGAGGGCGTCGGCGATGTCCTGGCCGTGACCGAAGATCTCCATGATTCCGGCGGAGGCGAGGACGGCCGCCGGAAGCGGGTTGACCAGCCACGGCACGACCTGGCCCTCGGGGACGGCGGCGAGGGCGTCGACGGAGTTCTGGCCGAGGGCGCGGAAGCGGGCGAGGAGCTGGGCGGGCGGGAAGCCGTTGAACTGCTTGAGGGCGGCGTTGACGGCGCCGTCGAAGTCGCCCGCGGCACCGGCGGCGAGCTTGGCGAAGCCATCGGGGTCGGAGGCGGCGGTGCCGGCCAGGTGGAAGATGAAGGTGAGGTGGGCGATCTGGTCGGCGATGCTCCAGCCGGGGGCGGGGGTGGCGGTGTGCCAGGCCTGCTCGTCCAGTCCCTCGACGAGGCGGGCGGTCTCCTCGATCTCGGTGGCGAGGGCCTTCAGAACGTCGTTCGTGGCGGTCATGGTGGTGTCTCCTCGGACGGGAAGTGGAAGGGAAGCGGTACGGGAAGGGCGGGGCGGGGTACGGCGGGCGGTGCGGGTTCAGGGGGCGGCGACCGCGGGGCGGGGCGCCCTGCCGGGTGCGGGGAGCCGGGTGCCGATGTCGACGGCGGCGGTGAGCGCGGCCCAGGAGGCGAGCTCGACCAGCTCGCGGTCGGCGGGGTGCGCGGCGCGGAAGTCGGCGAGGTCCGTGTCGGTGATCTGGTGGGGGTTGAGGGCAATCAGCAGGGCGAGTCGCCCGGTGGGCAGGTGGGCCTCGTCGAGCGGGGTCGTCGCCTCGGCGAGCCAGCTGCGGCCGGGGCCGGGGACGGAACCGTCGTACGAGGCGAGGACGGTGTGGAGCAGTTCGCGGACGGCTTCGGGGACCCAGCGCTCGGCGGCGTGGTCGACGGAGGCGACTGCCCGGCCGAGGGCCTCGGCGATGGTGGGGCTGGTCTTCGCCCAGTCGAGTCCGACAGGCAGCGGGGCGGCGGGCAGCAGTCCCAGGGCGGCACCGGGTGTCACCGGTGCGCCGCGGTCGGCCCGCATGGCACGGGCGACCAGACGCATCACCGGTCCGCGGCCGGCGGCGGGGGCCGCGGCGGGGACGGGCGAGTCCGGCAGGAAGAGCCGGACCATCCGGTTGAGGTAGTGGAACGTGACGGCGGTGCCGAGAATCTCAGGGGCGTCGGCCGCGTCGAACGGCGGCTGCTCCTGCTGCCGCCGTGCCGCGGTGGCGTCCATCGCCCAGACGGCGAGCGGCCGGTGGGTGTCGGTGCCGGGCAGGGTGGCCCGCTTGGCCTCGTGGACCTCGACGCAGTAGGAGCAGTCGTTGGCCCGCGACACCCCGGCGGCGACGGCTTCCTTGGCGGCCCGGGAGACCCGGCCTTCGGCGAGGAGGGTCTCCCGCAGCAGCAGCCAGGAGGCGGCCAGCGCCTGCGGAGCCGGGGAGTGCAGGGCCAGCGGCGGAGCGACGACGCCGAACTCGCGGTGGGCCTGGGCATAGACCTCGGCGACGGTGTCCTCGGCCCGGGCGGGCGGGACGGCCGCGATGTGCCGGATCTGCCGGAGCGAGCCCTTCAGCATGAGTCGTACGAGCGGTCGCATCGCCGCCTCCTTCTGCGCTTCCGGGTTGCGTGGTGCAACCCACTGGTCATGTGGTCAGTTTTTTGAAGCAACTCACTGGCCGGCGAAAGCCGTCCCAGGGATCACACGGTGACCAGGCGCTTCTGCTTGAGCAGCGGCAGTACGCCGTTGCGTCCGCTCTTGTAGCCGGTGGGGGCCGGGGCTCCGTAGTCGACCGCGACTCCCCTGGCCTGGGCGGCGGCCACGATGTGCGGCACCGCACGCTCGGCGAGGGCGGCGATGGTCATCGCCGGGTTGACGGTCAGGGCGCCGGGGACGGCGGAACCGTCGGTGACGAAGATGCCGGAGTGACCGCGCAGTTCACTGGTGTCGTCGAGGGCGGAGGTGGCCGGGTCATCGCCCATCCGGCAGGAGGCCAGCGGGTGGACGGTGTAGGCACCGACCAGGTCGTTGGTCCACGGCATCACCTTGGCGAGGCCGTCCTTCTCCAGGATCTCCTTCACGTCGGCGTCGGCCTGGTTCCAGCCGTTCCAGGTGTTCTCGGTGGGCTTGTAGGAGAGGTTGCCGCGGCCGAGCATCTGCTGCGAGATGCGCATCGAGTTGCCGGTGGCGGGCGGCGGGCCGAAGACGCCCTCGTTGTCGTCCTCCGTCATGCAGAAGATGGTCAGCCAGGACTTCCAGTGCTTGAGGATCTCCTTCTTCTCCCTGCCGAACCAGGTCGGTCCGGAGGCGTCCGGCACCTGGGCCAGGATGGTGCCGAGACCGGGCGGGAAGTAGAG
Organism: Streptomyces sp. NPDC058877; assembly: GCF_042742855.1. Classification (NCBI taxonomy): domain Bacteria; kingdom Bacillati; phylum Actinomycetota; class Actinomycetes; order Kitasatosporales; family Streptomycetaceae; genus Streptomyces; species Streptomyces sp. NPDC058877. The sequence goes on from NZ_JBHYMF010000192.1 coordinate 8,763, forward strand.
CTGCTCCAAGGAGTAGCGGGAGTACTCGGGCAGCGAGCCGTCGAGCTTGTCCCAGCTGGCGACGGTCGGACCCTTGCCGATCGCGTTGGCGCCGTAGGGGAGGTTGCCGTCGCCGCGGGTCAGGCCGAGGATCTCGGCGGCCTTGTCCTCGTTGATGATGGCCGTATTGAGGCGCTCGCCATTGCCGGAGAAGTAGCGGCCGACCGCGTGCGGCATGGTGCCGAGGTGGGACTCGCTGCGCTGCAGGATGACCGGGGTGGCACCCGCGCCCGCCGCCATCACGACGATCTTGGCCTCGATGACGCCGGAGCCGGTCTGCAGCCGGTAGTCCTCGTCGTCTACGACGTTGTAGTGGACCCGGTAGTCGCCCTCGGGGGTCCGCGTCAGGTGCTGCACCTCGTGCAGCGGGCGGATCTCGGCGCCGTGGGCGAGCGCGGCCGGGAGGTAGTTGACGGTGAGGGACTGCTTCGCCTCGAAGCGGCAGCCGGCCATCATGAAGTTGCAGTTGACGCACTTGGAGTTGTCGATCGCGGCGGCGAGCGGGTTGGCGGTGCGCCCGGCGTGGTCGCAGGCCGCGGCCCACAGACCGCCCGCGTAGGAGGCGTCCTCCCAGCCCTGCTTGCTGACCGAGAGGGACTCCTCGATCCGGTCGTACCAGGGGTCGAGAGTGTCCCGGCTGATCGCCTTCGGCCACATCCGGCGGCCGATGCTGCCGTGCCGGTCGAAGACGAACTTCGGTGCCCGCGGCATGGCCGCGAAGTACACCACGCTGCCGCCGCCGACGCAGTTGCCGCCGAGCACGCTCATGCCGTCGCCGACCACGAAGTCGAAGATCCGGGTGTAGGAGGAGCCGAGCTTGTAGTCGTGCTCGAACTCGTCGCTCTTCAACCAGGGGCCGCGCTCGAGGACGGTGACCTTCGCACCGCCGGCGGCCAGGTGGTAGGCGGCGATCGCCCCGCCGAAACCGCTTCCGATGACCAGGACGTCGGTCTTCTCGATGGAGGTGCTCATGCCGGGCTCCCGGAAAGGGTGGTGGCGGGGTGGAGGTCGGCGAGCTGCCGGCCGTAACCGGCTTCCTGGAAGCGCCACAGTCCGTCGGCGTCCGGGGCGGTGATGCCCATGGCGGTGAGGCCCGGGTGACCGGCGGCGAGCGCGTCGTCGGTGTGCAGGTGGGCGGCGGAGTCGAAGGCCATGTTGCAGAAGAGGGAGAGCAGTACCCAGAAGTCCTTCTCCGGGTGGCCTACGGCGGTGAGCTCGACGATCAGGGCGACCCGGTCGTCGTAGCCGAGGGCCACGAAGGGCGGGACGTCGGTGTCGAGGGTCAGACCGTTCTTGGCCGCGTAGACCACGGCGTGCTCGTTGACGAGCTTGGCCAGGTCCTCCAGGCCGTCGTGGATGCCGGTGGCGTCCCAGCGCAGGAGGTCGAGCGCGCCGCTGGTGACGGCGCCGCCGCCGGTGCTGACACCGGCGATCGCCCGGTCACCGGGCCAGCGCTTCTCGCCGGGGACGATGGTGTCCGCGTACGCCTCGAGGGTCGAGGTGGCTTCTTCCCCGATGTCGACCTTTCGCTCGGGGATTCTCCGTGCTCGGTGCAACTCGTCCTCCGGTGGGTGGGGTTCCTGCTGGCGTGAGAAGAAAGTTAGAAGCATCGAGTCTTTTCAAACAACCAACTCGATCCGCGTTCGCCCGAACGCCAGTCCTCTGATGCAACTAACCGGAGTCGCGTTGTCTCCACGCCGGCCCTCCGAAAAAAAGAGGTCGTTCGCTATGGTCGTCCCGAATGCACATTCCTCCGCGGTGGTCCGGGCTTTTTTCCATGGAGTTTCGGGGATGGCCGGACACGCCTCGATCTCGCCGGAAGGGAAAGGGGAGAGGTGAACCGCGACGGAATAACTCTGACGCTGCCGGCCCACTTCACCCACCGGCTGCCTATCGAGGCTTTGCTGCCGGCCGACTCGCCCCGCCTGAACGGCCTGGACGAGGATCACGTACGGCACCTGGCCGACATCTACGCTTCGCTGCCGCCGGTCCTCGTGCACCGGACCACGCTGCGCGTGGTCGACGGCATGCACCGGGTGGCGGCGGCCGCGCGCCAGGGGCTCACCTCGGTGGAGGTGCAGTACTTCGACGGCGCCGACGACGAGGCGTTCCTCCGCTCGGTGACCGCCAACACCACCCACGGTCTTCCCCTCTCCGTGGCGGACCGCAAGGCGGCGGCCGAGCGCATCCTGCGCTCCCGGCCCGAACTGTCGAACCGGTCCGTCGCCTCCTGCACCGGTCTCGACGCCAAGACGGTCGCCACGATCCGTCCCCGTTCGACTGCGGACAATCCGCGCTCGAACATCCGTATCGGCGCCGACGGCCGGATCCATCCGCTGGACCGCACGGCCGAGCGACTGCGCGCCGCCGAGCTCATGACCCGCCGCCCCGACCTCCCGCTGCGGGCCATCGTCAAGGAGACCGGACTCTCCCTCGGCACCGCACACGACGTGCGCCGACGACTGCTGCGCGGCGAGGCCCCGGTGCCCGAGGGCCGCCGAACCGCGGCCGCCCGCCGCTCCGCCGCGGCACTCGCCGCGTCCCCCGCGCTCGCCGCGTCCACCGGACCCGCCGACTCCGAGCCGCCCACCCGACGCCCCGGCGCCGGCCGCTCCCCCGCGTCGCCCGTCGCGACGGCCGCCCTCGCCCCGACGGCCGTCACCGGCGGTTCCCGCGGCTCGATGGAACTGCTGCGGCGGCTCGCCGGCGACCCGTCATTGCGGCACTCGGAGTCCGGACGACACTTCCTGCGCTGGTTGCACACCCACGTCATGGTCGACGAGGCCTGGCGGCGGCAGGTCGCCGCCGTGCCCCCGCACTGCACGGACACGGTCGCGGAACTGGCCCTCCAGTGCTCCCAGGTGTGGAAGAGGTTCGCCGAGGACCTCGCCCGGCGGCGGCTGACCGACGCCGCCCCCGATCCGTCACGGCACGCGGCTTCCGCCTCTCGGCAGGGAGCATGATTCAACGACAGGGAGAAACGGTGACCACCACCGCCATCGAAGCCGCTGTCCTCCGGGTGATCGATGAGATGCACGCGAATCTCGGCCAGGAACTCACGATCGACGACATGGCTCGCACCGCCATGTTCAGCAAGTTCCATTTCACCCGGGTTTTCCGGGACGTGACGGGTACGTCCCCCGGGCGCTTTCTCTCAGCCCTGCGACTTCAGGAGGCGAAGCGCCTCCTGCTCGAAACCGAATTCAGCGTGGCCGACATCAGCAGCCAGGTCGGATACAGCAGCGTCGGAACCTTCAGTTCCCGTTTCAAGTCGTGTGTCGGCGTCTCACCGAGCATGTTCCGGGAATTGGGCGGATTCACGTCGGAGATCGGCACCGCCACGGCCGAGGCGACGACCGTGCACAGCGCGCTGCGCGGGCGGGTGCACCTGCCCGCGGACCGGGAGCCCGGCCACTGCTTCGTGGGGCTCTTCCCCACCCCCGTCCCGCAGGGACAGCCGGTGCGCTGCGTCGTCCTGGACGGCCCCGGCTCCTTCGAACTTCGCGACGTACCGGTCGGCACCTGGCACGTGCTCGTGCACTCCGTCCCGTACGGCCTCGAGCACATGCCGTCCGGTACCGGCGACGCGGATGTCGTCTCGGTCGGCAGCTACGGCCCGGTGACCGTGCGCGGGGGCACCTTGCTGATGCCCGCCGAGATCACGTTGCGCCCGCTGGACGCGCTCGACCCGCCGGTCCTGATGGCATTGCTGGACCTGCGCACCGACGCGCTCGACCGCATCGCGGGCTGACCCCCGGGGCCCGTGCCCCCTCCGGGACACGACGAGAGGGCCGGCCACGATTCTTC
>NZ_JBHYMF010000193.1:0-12569 GCF_042742855.1 Streptomyces sp. NPDC058877
GGGACGGCCGGGGCGAAGAACGCCGGGAACAGCACGACGGGCCAGGCGAAGCCGACCACGCCCAGCGCGGCTCCGGTGACGGCGATCCCCGTCCGACGGTTCTTTGCCTCACAGGCAAGAAAATTGCCGCTCGGGCAAAACTGGGGCTGAATGGAGGCATGAACGCCTCAGACGCCGGGCCGCCGGCGGAACCGGGCGACGCGTTGCCCGTGGTCGCACGTCCGACGGCGACGTACCCTGGTACGTCGATCGATCCCCGGTACAGGAGTCAACGTGGCCGTCAACCTGGTCAATGTCGAGGCCGTCAGCAAGGTGTACGGCACCCGTGCCCTGCTCGACGGGGTCTCGCTCGGGGTCTCCGAGGGGGACCGGATCGGGGTCGTCGGCCGCAACGGCGACGGCAAGACCACCCTCATCCGGATGCTCGCCAAGCTGGAGGAGGCCGACAGCGGTCGCGTCACCCACAGCGGCGGGCTGCGCCTCGGCGTGCTCACCCAGCACGACTCGCTCGACCCGGAAGCCACCATCCGGCACGAGGTCATCGGCGTGATGGCCGACCACGAGTGGGCGGGCAGCGCCAAGATCCGCGACGTCCTCACCGGCCTCTTCGGCGGCCTGGACCTGCCCGGCTTCGAGAAGGGCCTCGACACCGTCATCGGCCCGCTCTCCGGCGGTGAGCGGCGGCGCATCGCGCTCGCCAAGCTCCTCATCGACGACCAGGACCTGATCGTCCTGGACGAGCCCACCAACCACCTCGACGTCGAGGGCATCGCCTGGCTCGCCGGCCACCTCCAGAGCCGCCGCTCGGCGCTCGTCTGCGTCACCCACGACCGCTGGTTCCTCGACCAGGTCTGCACCCGGATGTGGGACGTCCAGCGCGGTGCCGTGCACGAGTACGAGGGCGGCTACTCCGACTACGTCTTCGCCCGCGCCGAGCGCGAGCGGATCGCGGCCACCGAGGAGGTCAAGCGGCAGAACCTGATGCGCAAGGAGCTGGCCTGGCTGCGCCGCGGAGCCCCCGCCCGCACCTCCAAGCCGCGCTACCGCATCGAGGCCGCGAACGAGCTGATCGCCGACGTCCCGCCGCCCCGCGACACCAGCGAGCTGATGAAGTTCGCCAACGCCCGGCTCGGCAAGACGGTCTTCGACCTGGAGGACGTGACCGTCACCGCCGGCCCCAAGGAACTCCTCAAGCACCTCACCTGGCAGCTCGGGCCCGGCGACCGCATCGGCCTGGTCGGCGTCAACGGCGCGGGCAAGACCTCGCTCCTGCGGGTGCTCGCCGACGCGGCCGTCAGCCAGGGCGAGCAGCAGCCCGCCGCCGGCAAGGTCGTCGTCGGCAAGACCGTCCGGCTCGCCTACCTCTCGCAGGACGTCACCGAACTCCCCTCCTCGCTGCGCGTCCTGGAGGCCGTGCAGCAGATCCGCGACCGGGTCGACCTCGGCAAGGGGCGCGAGATGACCGCCGGGCAGCTCTGCGAGCAGTTCGGTTTCGGCAAGGAGAAGCAGTGGACTCCGGTCGGTGACCTCTCCGGCGGTGAGCGCCGCCGCCTCCAACTGCTGCGCCTGCTGATGGACGAGCCGAACGTCCTCTTCCTCGACGAGCCCACCAACGACCTCGACATCGAGACCCTGACCCAGCTGGAGGACCTCCTCGACGGCTGGCCGGGTTCCATGATCGTGATCTCCCACGACCGGTTCTTCATCGAGCGCACCACGGACCGGACGTTCGCGCTGCTCGGGGACAAGACCCTGCGGATGCTGCCGCGCGGCATCGAGGAGTACCTGGAGCGCCGCCGGACGATGATCGAGGCGTCCGTCCCGACGCCCGCCGCCGCGCCCGCCCAGCAGAAGCCGGGTCTCTCCGCCGCCGATGCCCGAGCCGCGAAGAAGGAGCTGCAGAAGGTCGAGCGCCAACTCGACAAGCTCTCCGACAAGGAGACGAAGCTGCACGCGCAGATCGCCGACAACGCCACCGACTTCGAGAAGGTGGCCAAGCTCGACGCGGAGCTCCGGGCGCTTGTGGAGGAGCGCGAGGAACTGGAGATGCGCTGGCTGGAGTTGGCCGAGGACGCCTAGTCCGAAGCTTCGGCGGAGGATGCATAACGACGCCATCACGGGCCGGTCCTCCCTTGGGAACAAGGGGCGGACCGGTCGCTTTTGCGCCATTGAGCGGGTGGTAGAAAGAAAACCCGTTCACGTCTAGGGGGAACCGCTGATGACCCAGCCGCCCAGCAACCAACCGCCGGGGGGTTTCGGGGCCCCACAGGAACCGGGCCAAGGTCCCGGCACACCTCCCGTGCCGCCGCAGACGCAGCCCGCACCGCAGTCCCCGCCGCCCGCGCCGGGGCCGTACGGGCAGCCGTCGTCCTCGCCGTACGGTTATCCGCAGCAGCCGGGGCCGTACGGGCAGCCGTCGTCCTCGCCGTACGGTTATCCGCAGCAGCCGGGGCCGTACGGGCAGCCGTCCTCCTCGCCCTACGGGCATCCGCAGCAGCAGCCCGGACCGTACGGCCCGCAGCAGGGCCCCTACGGCCACCCCACCCAGCCGATGTACCAGGGTGCCCCCACCCCGCCGCCGGCTTCCGGCGGCGGCCCCTTCAAGGGGAAGACCGGTCTGATCGTGGCGGTGTCCGCCGCGGTCGTCCTGGTCGCCTCCGTCACGACCTGGGCCGTCGTCGGCAGGGGCGACAAGAAGGACCCGGTCGCCCAGCCGACCGCCACCGCGACCACCACCTCCGAGCCCTCCGGATCGGCCGACACCGCCGACGGCGACAAGGGCGAGGAGGACCTCAACGCGGGCCGCCAGCCGGGCGAGGCGAAGGTCAACTGGTTGCTCACGAACACCGTGGACCTGCCGCGCAACGGCGCGGACGTCTTCGGCCCGTGGATCGTCGGCGACACCGTCGTCAAGGCGATGTACAAGGGCGTGGACGGCTACGGCCTGTCCGACGGCAAGGTCAAGTGGCACGTCGACCTGCCGTACGAGCTGTGTGCGGTGCCGGCGGAGCCGGCCGCCGACGGCTCCATGGTCTTCGGCTACGCCGAGGACGGCAAGGCCGGTGCCAAGTGCACCAACCTCCAGAAGATCGACCTGAAGACCGGCAAGGCCGGTTGGCAGAAGGCCGTGCCGAAGCCCTCGGGCCTCTTCGACTTCTCCGACAACGTCGTGACCATCAGCGGCAACACGGTCGTCGCGGCCGGTTCGAGCAGCGCCTACGGCTTCTCGCTCACCGACGGCCGACAGCTCTTCAAGGGCGCCACCACCGGCTGCAAGCCCTTCGCCTACGCGGGCGGCAGCAAGCTGATCGCCGCGATGAACTGCCCGTCGGGCAGCACCAGCAAGAAGATCCAGGCGATCGGCGAGGTCGACCCCACCACCGGCAAGCCGAAGTTCACCTTCCAGCTGGAGGCGAACTGGGAGGTCGACCGGGTCTACTCGGTCGACCCGCTGGTCGTCTCGGCCACCCAGCGCGAGCAGAAGAAGTGGAGCGTCTTCACGCTCGACGCCAACGGCGAGCCCCGCTCGCAGATCCAGGGCGGCACGGACAAGTTCGCGCCCGCGTGCGGCGGGGGCTTCGTCATCTTCGGCCGGAACCTCCAGGGGTGCACCGGGGTCACGGCCGACGCGAGCACCCTCTACATGGCCACCGAGACCGGCTACGGCCAAGCCAACGAGGTCGTCGCCTTCGACCTGGCCACGGGCAAGGCCAAGTGGCGCTCGAAGGCCCCCGGCAAGCGGACGATGGTGCCGCTGCGGATGGAAGGCGGCCAGGTCCTGCTGTACGTGAAGCCGTCGTACCGGGAGGGCGGCGCCGTCGCCACCCTCGCCCCGACCGGCGGTGCGCCGAAGGTCCTGCTCCAGCACCCGGACTCGACCGCCCCGATCGAGAGCAGCCTCTACAGCCCGGGCTTCGCCTACGGCGGCGGCGCCTTCGTGGTGGCGAGCGGGCGGGTGTCGGCGGCCAACGACAAGGAAGAGATGCAGGTCAAGACGATGATGGCCTTCAGCAAGTGAGGTACGCGGACCGATGACGCAGCCACCACCGCCGAACCAACCCCCGGATCCCCCGGGCGGTTTCGGCGTCCCCACGCCTCCGCAGGGGCAAGCTCCGGCCCAGCAGGGCGGTTTCGGCGCCCCGACACCTCCGCAGCCGGAGCCGGGGTACGGCTATCCGCAGCAGGCACCGCAGCCCGACCCGGGGTACGGCTATCCGCAGCAGGCACCGCAGCCCGACCCGGGGTACGGCCATCCGCAGCAGTCCTCGCCGTACGGTTACCCGACCGAGTCGCAGCAGCCCTCCCCGTACGGTTACCCGACCGAGCCGCAGCAGCCCTCGCCGTACGCCGGTTACCAGCCCCAGCCGCCGACCCAGCCGCCGTACGGCTACCCGACGCAGCCCCCGCAGCCGCACGGCGGTTACCCGCAGCCCGCGGAGGCTCCGGCACCGGGCGGCAAGAAGCCGTCGGCGCAGCTCCAGATCATCATCGCGGCGGCCGTCGCGATCGTCCTGATCATTGCGGCCGGCATCTGGTACTCCCGTTCCGGCGACGGTGACGGGGGCAACGGGGCCAAGGGTTCCGGCGGCACCTCCCAGGGCTCCTCCTCGGGCAAGGACACCGGCGCCGAGGGGCTCGGCGGGGGCGGTAAGGAGAAGCCGCCGGCCGACACCAAGGCCAAGGTGACCTTCAAGGTCGGGAAGCCGAAGGTCGAGGACGTCACCGACGTGTCCGGCTCCTGGATCACCGACAAGGCGTTCGTGAAGGCGGGGGTGAACTCACTCGTCGCGTACGACCTGGACAAGGGCGGCGTGCTGTGGACGCTGCCGCTGACCGGCCAGGTCTGCGGAGCCTCCCGGCACGTCAGCGCCGACAACAAGGTGCCGATCCTCTTCGAGGCCGCCAAGCGCGTCGCGCCGCGCTACTTCCAGCAGTGCACCGAGGTCGGCGTGGTCGACCTGAACACCGGCAAGCTGGTGTGGTCCACCTCGATCACCGGTGGTTCCGCCGGGGACCAGAAGGCCCGTTTCGGAGAGGTCACGCTCAGCGGTACGACCGTCGCGGCCGGTGGCCTCGACGGCGGCGCCGCCTTCGACCTCGCCAACGGCAACCCGCGCTGGAAGCCGCAGGCCAACGACCAGAACTGCTACGACCTGGGGTACGGCGGTGGCGAGGCGCTCGTCGCGGTCCGCAGGTGCGGGGTGTACAGCAATCCGTACGTGCTGATCCAGACGATCAACCCGACCACGGGCGCCTCGATCTCGCAGTACAAGATGCCGCCCGGCGTGAAGTACGCCTCGGTCGTCTCCACCAAGCCGCTGGTCGTCGCGGCCGACGTCGGCGAGACCGCCGGCGACGGCAGCGGCATCTCGGACTTCTTCTCGATCGACGAGAAGACCGGGAAGCTCAAGGCGAAGATCACGGCCGACGCCGACCGGTACGCGGCCCGCTGCCGGGTGACCCGCGTCGAGTCCTGCTCCCAGGCGCTCGTCGGCAACGGCCGGCTGTACGTGCCGACCGAGGAGCACGAGGGCAGCGGCGGCGGGTTCGGCAGCGAGACGAACGAGATCGTCGCCTTCGACCTGAACACCGGGCGCATGGTGCCCGACAAGACCGATGCCGGTGACCGGTTCACCCTCATCCCGCTGCGGATGGACGGCGGCAACCTGATCGCCTACAAGGCTCCGCCCTACGACCAGGGCGGCCAGGTCGTCTCGATCGACGGCGGCACCATGAAGGAAACGCTGCTGCTGCAGAACCCGGTGGACAAGTCGCTCGACAACCCGGAGAGCAGCTTCGGACTGAACGGCGCCGAACTCCTCTACCGGGACGGCCGGTTCTTCATCGCGCAGACCCTGGTCAGCAAGCCCCGGGAGAACGCCTCCCCCGACGACATCAAGGAGTACCTCGTCGTCTCCTTCGCCGTCGCGCGCTGACGCGGCGGGCGACCGCGTCGGGCCCCTCCGGTGAATCGGAGGGGCCCTGGTGCGTTCCGGGCCCGTGATTGGCTCGGTGTCGAGCGGGGGAGCGTGTAGCTTGCCGGGTTCAGGCAGCCGGGACGTCCGGCGGGCCGGGAGAGGGGGGTTGACCGGGATGGGCGTACGCCTCGTGGTGGTGGACGACCACCGCCTGCTCGCGGAGGCGCTCGCCTCGGCGTTGAAGCTGCGCGGGCACCGGGTGCTCGCAGCGGCTGCGCCGGTGGCGGGAGCCGCCGAGCTGGTGGTGGGCCGGGCGCCGGAGGTCTGCCTGTTGGGCACGGCGGCCCCGGACGCGCCGGGGGCCTTCGATCCTGTCGTGCGGATCAAGCGGGAGCGCCCCCAGGTGGCCGTGGTGGTGCTCGGGCCGGTGCCCTCGCCGCGGGGGATCGCGGCGGCGTTCGCGGCCGGTGCTTCCGGGTACGTCCGTCACGACGAGCGCATCGAGGGCGTCGAGCGGGCCTTGGTGAGGGCCCGGTCGGGGGAGTCGGCGATCGCGCCGCAGTTGCTCCAGGGGGCGTTCGCGGAGCTCCTCCATCCTTCGGCGCAGCCGGACGACGAGGCGCAGCGGCTCCTGCGGTTGTTGACGCAGCGGGAGGTGGAGGTCCTCGTGCGGGTCGCGGAGGGCGAGGACACCCGGCTGATCGCGGCGGGGATGGGGATCGCGTCGAGCACGGCGCGGACGCACGTGCAGCGGGTGCTGATGAAGTTGGGAGTCGGTTCGAGGTTGGAGGCGGCGGCGCTGGCGGCCCGGACGGGGTTGCTGGACCGGGCGGTTCCGGGGCAGCGCGGCTCCTTCTGAGACGACACGGGTCGGGTCCCGGGAGCGGGGCCCGGCTTCGCCATTGACGGAGATGTTTGAATGTGATTTTTTGTGAGTGATTCTGTTTGGTTCTGCCGGAGGGTGCCCCGTGAAGAAGACCGTCACCACGCTCGCCGATGGGCGCGAGCTCATCTACTACGACGGGCGCGACGACACCGTCCGCACCGCCGTCGACCCCCGCTCCCTCGCCCCCGTCGTCTCCCGTTCCGAGATCCGGTACGACGAGCTCACCGGTGACCCCGTCGCCATCGCCTCGCACCGGCAGGCCCGCACCCACCTCCCGCCGGCCGACGCCTGTCCGCTCTGTCCGGCCCGGGACGGCCGGGAGAGCGAGATCCCCGAGGAGGGCTACGAGGTGGTGGTCTTCGAGAACCGCTTCCCCTCCCTCGCCGGCGGGATCGGCCGCTGCGAGGTCGTCTGCTTCACCGACGACCACACCGACTCCTTCGCCGACCTCGGCGAAGAGCGCGCCGCGCTCGTCCTCGACGCCTGGACCGACCGGACCGTGGAGCTCTCCGCCCTGCCCGGCGTCGAGCAGGTCTACTGCTTCGAGAACCGGGGTGCGGAGATCGGCGTCACCCTGCCCCACGCGCACGGTCAGATCTACGCCTTCCCGTACGTCACGCCCCGCACGGCCGCCGTGCGCCGCCGCGTCGACGCCCACCGGGCCGCCACCGGCCGGAACCTCTTCGACGACCTCGTGGCCCGGGAGCGGGCCGACGGCGAGCGGATGGTCCTGGAGACGGAACACTGGACCGCCTTCGTGCCGTACGCCGCCCGTTGGCCGTACGAGGTGCACCTGCACCCCCGACGCCGGGTGCCCGACCTGCTCGCCCTCGACGCGGCCGCCCGCACAGAATGCGCACAGGTCTACCTGGAACTCTTGAGGCGCTTCGACCGGATCTTCGGCCCGGACGAGCCGCCGACGCCCTACATCGCCGCCTGGCACCAGGCGCCGTTCACGGACGAACGGCGCGGGGACCTGGGACTGCACCTGGAGCTCTTCACCGTCCGACGGGCCTCCGGCAAGCTGAAGTTCCTCGCGGGCACCGAGTCCGGCATGGGCGCCTTCATGAACGACGTGCGGCCGGAGGACGCGGCCCGACGACTCCGAGAGGTGGCAAGCGCATGACCACGCAGAGGTACCTGGTGACCGGAGGGGCGGGGTACGTGGGCAGCGTGGTCGCCGCCCACCTCCTGGAGCGGGGCCACCGGGTCACCGTGCTCGACGACCTCTCCACCGGCTTCGCCGAAGCCGTCCCGGAGGGCGCCGAGTTCGTCCGGGGCCGCGTCCAGGACGCCGCGCGGTGGCTGGACCCCTCGTACGCCGGGGTCCTCCACTTCGCCGCCTTCTCACAGGTCGGCGAGTCGGTCGCCAAGCCCGAGGCGTACTGGGAGAACAACGTCGGCGGCACCATGGCCCTGCTCGCCGCGATGCGCGCCGCCGGCGTCCGCAAGCTGGTCTTCTCCTCCACCGCAGCCACCTACGGCGAGCCGACGACCGTGCCGATCACCGAGGCCGCCCCGACCGCTCCCACCAGCCCGTACGGGGCGAGCAAACTGGCCGTCGACCACATGATCGGGGGCGAGTGCACCGCCCACGGCCTGGCCGCCGTCTCGCTGCGCTACTTCAACGTGGCCGGGGCGCACGGTCCGTTCGGCGAGCGGCACGCACCCGAGTCGCACCTGATCCCCCTGGTCCTCCAGGTCGCGCTGGGGCGCCGGGAGGCGATCTCCGTGTACGGCGAGGACTACCCGACCCCGGACGGCACCTGCGTCCGCGACTACATCCACGTCGCCGACCTCGCCGAGGCCCACCTGCTGGCCCTCGCCGCGATGACGGAGGGCAGCGTGCCGGCCGGCGAGCACCTCGTCTGCAACCTGGGCAACGGCAACGGCTTCTCCGTCCGGGAGGTCGTCGAGACCGTGCGGAAGGTCACCGGCCACCCGGTCCCGGAGATCGCCGCCCCGCGCCGTCCCGGCGACCCGGCCGTCCTGGTCGCCTCTGCCGAGGCGGCACGGGAGCGGCTCGGCTGGACGCCGTCCCGCCCGGACCTGGCCGATGTCGTCGCCGACGCCTGGGACTTCGCCCGGCAGCGGGAAGGAACACGCCGGTGACCGTGGCCGCCGCCTTCGAGGCGCTGTACGGAACCGTGCCCGACGGGGTCTGGGCCGCTCCCGGGCGGGTGAACCTCATCGGGGAGTACACCGACTTCAACGACGGCTTCGTGCTGCCGTTCGCGCTACCGCACACCGCGGTCGCCGCCGTCTCCCGCCGCGACGACGGCGTCCTGCGCCTGCACTCCGCGGACGTCGACGGCGGGATCGTCCACCTGGACGTCGCAGGTCTGGAGCCGCTCTCCGGCGGCGGCTGGGCGGCCTACCCGGCCGGTGTCGTCTGGGCGTTGCGGGAGGCCGGGCATCCGGTGACCGGGGCGGACGTCCACCTCGGCTCGACCGTGCCCACCGGCGCCGGGCTCTCCTCCTCGGCGGCACTGGAGGTCGTCACCGCGCTGGCCCTGAACGACCTGTTCGGGCTCGGGCTCTCCCGTCCCGAACTCGCCCGGCTCGCCCAGCGCGCCGAGAACGCCTTCGTCGGTGTGCCCTGTGGGGTCATGGACCAGATGGCGTCCGCCTGCGCGCGGGCGGGACACGCCCTCCACCTGGACACCCGGGACCTCGCGCACCGCCAGGTGCCCTTCGACCCGGAGGGCCAGGGGCTCCGGCTGCTCGTCGTCGACACCCGTGTGAAGCACGCGCTCGGAGACGGCGCTTATGCCGAGCGGCGCGCCGGCTGCGAAGCGGGTGCGCGGGCGCTCGGCGTGCGCACCCTGCGTGAGGTGAGTGCCGCGCATCTACCGGAAGCGCTCGGGCGTTTGAGCGATGGGACGATTCTGCGGTACGTGCGGCACGTCGTCTCCGACAACGCCCGGGTGGAGCGGACCGTCGCCCTGCTCGCCGCCGGTGACCTCCGCGCCGTCGGCCCCGTCCTCACCGAGGGCCACGCCTCCCTCCGGGACGATCTGCGGGTCTCCTGCCCCGAGCTGGACCTCGTCGTCGAGGCGGCGAACGGGGCCGGAGCACTCGGCGCCCGGATGACCGGCGGTGGCTTCGGCGGCTCGGCCGTCGTCCTCGTCGAGGCCGAGCGCAGCGCGGCGGTCGCCGCCGCCGTCGAGACCGCCTTCGCCGGGGCCGGGTACGCGGCTCCCGGTGTCTTCCCCGCCGTCCCCGCGGCGGGCGCGCGCCGGCTCTGAACCACCGCACACACCCGGACTGCTTCGGACAGTTCCGCGAATCGGCCCCCACCGGGAGGTGCCGCCCCTAGTCTGAGGGGCAGCGCCGGTGGGGGCCGGTGCTGTTCAGGGGGCGCGACCCGTCGGGTACGGCGCCAGGAGCGGGGTAACACTCAACGCACGGCGGCGGCCGTGCGTTCGGCGAACCCGCCTCCGACGCCGTACCCGCGTCGGTCCGTTCCTCGACACTTGGGAGTGTCCGTGGCACGCATCCGCGTCCTGGTGGTGGACGACCACCGCGTCTTCGCCGAGTCGCTCGCCGCCGCCCTCGCGGCGGAGCCCGATGTCGACGTCGCTGCAGCCGGTAGCGGCCCGGCTGCCCTGCGCTGCCTGGAGCGCGGTGCCGCAGAGGGGCGCAGGTTCGACGTGCTGCTCGTCGACGCCGAGTTGGGCGCGGGGCCCGCGGGCACGGCCGTGGCGCACGCCGTGCCCGATGATGCCGAGGCCGTCGTGGACGGGATCTCGCTGGTCAACGGTGTGCGCAGGGCACAACCCGGGCTCCGCGCGATCGTCCTCGCGGAGAAGGACGATCCGCGCCGGGCCGCACTCGCGCTCCAGGCCGGGGCCTCCGGCTGGGTCGCCAAGGACTGCTCGCTGCAGCGGCTGCTCGCGGTGGTGCGTGGGGTGCTGCGGGACGAGACCCACCTGCCGCCGGCGCTGCTCACCGGGGTGCTGCGGGAACTGACGGAGGTCCGCAAGCACCGGACGGACAGCGAGCGCCTGGTGGAGTCGTTGACGCCGCGCGAGCGTGAGGTGCTGCGTTGCATGGTCGCGGGCCTGGGCCGCAAGGCGGTCGCCGAGCGGCTCTTCCTCTCCCCGCACACCGTGCGCACCCACATGCAGAACGTGCTCGGGAAACTGGGCGTGCACTCGACGCTCGCGGCGGTGGCCCTGGCCCGTCGGGCGGGGGTGGGCCCCGCGGAGCCGGTGCTAGCCGGGGACGTTGTCGAACGGGGCGGTCAGCCGGCGTAGCAGCGCCGCGAGTTCGCTGCGCTGGGTGCCGGAGAGCCGGGACAGGATGGCGCGCTCCTGGGTGAGGAGCCCGGCCAGCGCTTCATCGGCGCGGTCGCGCCCCTCGGGGGTGAGCCGGACCAGGACCCCGCGCCGGTCGCTGGGGTCGGGGAGCCGTTCGACGAGGCCCTTCTTGGCGAGCCGGTCGATGCGGTTGGTCATGGTGCCCGAGGTGACCAGGGTCTGGGTGAGGAGCTGACCGGGGGAGAGCTGGTACGGCGCTCCGGCGCGGCGCAGCGAGGTGAGGACGTCGAACTCCCAGGGCTCCAGGTGGTGCTCGGAGAAGGCGAGTCGACGGGCACGGTCGAGGTGCCTGGCGAGCCGTGAGACACGGCTGAGCACCTCGAGTGGTTCCACGTCGAGGTCGGGGCGCTCGCGGCGCCATGCTGCGACCAGTCGGTCGACCTCGTCCTCCATGACGATCAGTGTAGAGGGTCTGTTGACATAAAGTCTCTTGTGTTCAAGCTTCTTGATATCGAGTATCTTGATTCCAAGATATATTTCCCTGGACTACGGGGAAGGCACCGGCCGGAAATCGTTCCGCTTCGGCACCTCATGCCAGCAAGGGGGCTTCGAACATGCATTCCGTGGAATCCGCCGCACCGATCTGGGATCCCCAGCAGTACCTCCGGTACTCGGGCCATCGCACCCGTCCTTTCCTCGACCTGCTCGCCCGAATACCGCAGCTTCCGAACCAGGGCGGCCCCGCCCGCATCGCCGACCTCGGCTGCGGACCCGGCAACGTCACGGTCCTCCTCGCCGACCGGTGGACCGAGGCGCACATCACCGGGTTCGACCTCTCGCGCGAGATGCTGGAGCGCGCCGAGAAGGACCGGGCGGGCACCACCGGCGGCGGTGGCTGGCTCGACTTCCGGCCCGCCGACCTCGCCCACTGGATGCCCGAGGAGCCCTACGACCTGATCGTCTCCAACGCCGCCCTCCAATGGGTCCCCAACCACCCCGAGTCCTTCGCCGCCTGGGTCGACGGACTCCGCCCCGGAGGCACCCTCGCCTTCCAGGTCCCCGGGAACTTCACCTCACCCAGCCACGCCCTGCTCGGCGAGCTCTGCGAGACCCCCGAGTGGCGCGCCCGTCTCGGGGACCAGGGCCGCCGCTTCGTCCACGTCCTCGACACCGCCCAGTACCTGACCCGCCTCGCGGACCTCGGCTGTGAGACGGACGTCTGGGAGACCACCTACTGCCAGTTGCTCCAAGGCGAGGACCCCGTCCTCGACTGGGTGAAGGGCACGGCGCTGCGCCCCGTCCTCACCGCCCTGGGCGACGACCAGGAGGCGGTGGACGCCTTTCTCTCCCAGTACCGTGCGCTGCTGCGGGAGGCGTACCCCCCGGGGCCGCACGGCACGGTGTTCCCGTTCCGCCGGATCTTCGTCGTCGCCCGCAAGAAGACATGAGCGCCGCACATTGCCGGACTCACTCCTCGGCACGTGCGCGTGCGCCCCGCACCGG
>NZ_JBHYMF010000194.1:0-12465 GCF_042742855.1 Streptomyces sp. NPDC058877
GACCGGGCCTGGGCCGGTACGTGGCGGATGCCCTGGCCACTGGGGTCGCATCGACGTTCGCCCTGACCGTCTTCACCCTGGTTGATCGCGCAAGTGGACGCCGCCATGGCGCAGCAAGCCGACCCGGGTAACTCGGCTACGTCCACCAGCTTGACTTCTTAGCCCCCTGAGATGTCTTGACCTCGGCTCAGGTCAAGACACCTCATGCAGTTAAGCCGTCAAGATGCACCGCGGGATTTCGTAGTCAGCATCGCCGTGACGACGCACGCGAGGCTTCGCGGCCTGGCCCCGGAGCATCGGGGGCCGACCGTGTAGGGGCAGCCGGGTAGGCGGCATGATGATCGGCATGATGGAGATACCCGGGTACGACGGTCACCCTCTCGTCCACGCGCCAGAGCTGCTACAGGAACCTCTCTTCTGGCTTGGCCACCTTTACTCGTGTGCGCACGACGAGGACGCGGAAGAGCTGCTCTTCGGTGCGGACTACGAGGCGGCCGAGATGTTCCACCGGGAGCTGCGGGAGCGGGCGGAGTGGCCCGTCTTCACCATCCCGCTGGCCGCCGGGCACCTCCTCCACGTCGTCTACCGCGCGTGGAAGGACGACCCCGGTGTCGACTACCTCCTGCATCACCCCAGCTGGGAGCGGGCACTGTTGCTGGCCAAGGACGACGGGCACTTCATGGGTCCCGCCCTGTCCTGGCCCGAGCTGTTGTCCGCCGTCGACAACGGGCTGCCCGGTGGCAGCACAGCCGATCCACACCGCCGCCTCCTATTGCTGCTGCCCGCGCTCGGAGACGACAACATCCCGGACGACGCAGAGCACCGCCTGATGGCAGCTCTCAGCGCCCTTACTGCCGTCGAGGCCCCCGAAGAACTCGCTGCCGCTCTCGTTGAGGGCCAAGGGGCAGGAGGAACCTCCCGCTGGACCAGCAGGAACGGCGTTCGCTTGGACGACGGCGCGTACTCGTACCGGAACCCGTCCAACGGCTTCGCCCTCACCCCGGAAGACCTGGCTCGCGTGTCGACTGCCCTCATGCCCTGAGCCTCATGAACTGGCCAGCTGGGGCGTCGCAGCCCCTGGAGGGAAAGCCGTGGCTTCGTCGAAAGGAACGCGGGCGAGGAGGCAGTGATGCAGCTGCCCCAGCATGCGGTTGAACAGGTGCCGCAGAGCCTGCATGTGCCAGTCCCCTCCGGCCCGGCGGCGCCGGTAGTGAGCGTCCGCGCCGGATGAACCGCTCAGGGAGGCGAAGGCCCACAGGTGCCCGACGTGGTTGAGCCGGTTGTTCTTCACAAAGCGACGACCGACATAACGGCGCTTGCCGGAAGCCCGCGTGATCGGGGCCGAGCCGGCGTACGCCTTCAGTCCTCCAGCCGTAGCGAACCGGCTCCTGTCGTCACCGATCTCCCCCAGGATGCGGGCGCCGACCTGGCAACCGATCCCCGGGAAGCTCAGCATGATCGCCGCGTCCGGGTGTGACCGAAAGGCTTCCTCGGTGGCCCGTGCCAGGTCATCGACCGCCTGGCAGGCAGCGTCCAGCTGCAGCAGCAGGGCCTGTGCCTGCTTGCCCATGGCGTCTTCGACGAGGGGCAGCTGTCGAGGGGCTTCCTGGCGGAAGAGCTGCTGGATTCGTTCGGCGTCGGTTTCGATGCCGCGGCGGCGGCCGGCTCGCTTGAGCATGGCGGTCAGCTTCCACATCTGCAGCTTGGCGGCCAGGGTAGGTGTGGGTGCGACGGCGAGGATGCGGCGGGCATCGGGGCGGGTCAGGGTTCCCGGTTTGTCCTTGAACGCCTCGATCATCGCCGGGAAGTACTCCCTCAGCAGGGACCGCAGCTGGTTGGCGACCTGCTGGCGGTTCCAGACCGCGTCCTGCTGTGCGCGGGCCAGGACGGCGACGGCCTGGGCCAGGTCGGTGTCGGCGGGCAGAGGGCGGTGCACCGGCGCGTCGGTACGGATGATGTTCGCCAGCACCAGGGCGTCGCCCGGGTCCGACTTCTTGCGGCTGACTCCGTGGCGGTCGCGGTAGCGGGAGGCGGCCATCGGGTTGACCGCGTAGATCTTCCGGGGGCCCTGCCGCAGGGTGGCGACGAGCAGGCCGCGGCTGGTCTCGATGGCCACCGGGATCGGCGTCTCCGCGGAGTCGCCGTGCTCGGCCAGCAGGTCGAGCAGCAGGCGGTAGCCGTCCAGGTCGTCGTTGATCCGGCACTTGGCCAGCAGCTTCCCGGTGTCATCGACGAGCGCGACGTCGTGGTGTCCCTCCGCCCAGTCGATCCCGCAGAAAACGTCCATGGATCCCGCCCCTTCTCCGGTGCCGTTCTCGAAGGCGAGCACGCGGGGCCGCACGGCGCACTAATTCCAGGACTCTGTGGTCCGCCACCTCATCAGCCGTGCGCGGCGCCGCAAGCCGCACGGGCGCGCGCCGTGTCCAGAGCTCGAAGCTCGTGAGGAGAAAACGCGTCACCGTACGGCAGCTCATCCATCGAGGATCCCGAACCCGACGGGCCCGCGGGGGCAGAACGTGCGAGGACCGGCCGGCGCCCAGCGCCACCAGTCTTTACAAAGACCTCGCACGGTCGGAGGTGTCGTAGGGGTCACCACGGCACCGACCGGACCACACACGTCCTGCCCCGGGCTGGACAACGCCGCCCCGGGCCCCTCAGAGATCCAGGACCTCTAATTACTAACGAATTAGGAGAAACGCACCGCCTCCACCGTCTCCACCCGGGCCCACTCACCGCACCGAGTCCAGCCGGTGCGCCCCACTCCCGCGCATCGGCCGCACCGGTGCGCGCACCGCCCACCGAGTGGAGCGCACCGGATGGGCGCACCACCGCACCAGTGCGCACCCGGTGCGGTGGTGCGGTTGGTGCGGTCAGCGGTGCGCACCGGGTGCGGAGTGCACCGCGTGCGCCAGCGCCAGGTGCTCGTCGCGCATCGCCTCCAGGGTGGCGCGGGTGTCTCCGTGGTCGTCGGGGTCGGGGATGACGTTCTCGACGAAGCGGACGATGCTGCGGGCGATGCCGAGCACCGCCGTGGTGGGGGAGTCCCGCGCCCAGTCCCGCAGCGCGGACAGCAGGACGCACCCGACCTCGTCCAGCACGAAGGAGTCCGCGCACAGGTCGGCGGCCTCTCCGTCCACAGCCGTGACGGGCCAGATGATGTCCTCGGCGAGCCGCAGCAGGACGAACGCCAGCTCCGAGGTCGCCTCCACCCGCCCAGCGGCGTAGGTACCGCCGCCCGTCTGCAGCGCCAGGAGGTAGTCGAAGCCCTGCTCCACCTGCTCGGGCGTCAGCGGCGTACGGGGCGGGATCAGGTACGGCATGAACCTCTCCTCACGATGACCGCCGTGTGACTCACGGCGTCGTTTTCGTATGGTCGGCGCGCTGCCCTGTGGACAGAGGACGGAGAACTCTCCCCCCAGCTCGAACCGGGCGAATCGGGGCTGCAAGGGCCAAACCGGGCCCCCTTGTCCAGGGTGGTCGGCCCGACCGCGAATCCGGCCTGACCTCTTGTCCACCTCTGCTACCGCCCTGACCGCTGCCGTGTTTCTCCTTGGCTTGGCCACGGTCAGACCGCGGACAAGGGGGTCGGTTGCACGCTGCTCCTTCGCCCCGACCGCCCCGGCCGGGGCAGCGAAGGAGAGCAGACGATGACGACCACCCACCCGAGGGCTGGGCAGCGGCACCGCGCGGGCCGATCACACCCGAAGGCCAGCCCGCGCTGGGCAAGCCCAAGGGGCCTCCCTGGGCGCCCCCTTCGGAGGGCCCTTTGGAACCCCCTTTGGTGCCCGGCGCCCCAGGCCGGAGGAAAACCCCTTGTCAGGGCCGCAATCGGCACGAAAACTGCGCCGTCACAACCCTCTTCTCTCCTCTACATGTCCGTAGTGGAGGAGAGCATCGGGTTCCGGGGGGCCCGGACGCCCTCCCAGGCCGGGCGCGGCCAGCGCCAGCAGCGGCGCCGGTCGGCCGGCGGCCGGTCGCGAGCGACGAGGGAGCAGAGCTGATGACGGGGAAGCGGAAGAACAACCCGGCGGGGTCGACGAACAACTACCGCGGCGACGTGCTGCGCGTGCTCGGAGCGCTGAAGGTCGCGACAACGGATCAGATCCAGCGGATCGGTGCTCCGCACCTGACGTTCCGGCACGCCGACAAGCCGACCCCGTCGAAGCGCAAGCAAGCCCGGACCGCCTCGCACACGGCCGCGCTCTCCGATATGCGGGGGCACGGCCTGTCCGAGAACGGAGGCTCCACCGGGACGGGCGACGCCCTGCGGAACCTGACCCCCAAGGGCCTGGAGGCTGCCTCCTACGAGCTGCGGCGCCCGGTGACGGAGATGGGCTCCACCGCGCGCGGCGCGGGCTCCAGCGGCGCCTCCCACCCCATGGCCGTCAACGAGACCGTGATCGCCATGCTGCGCCCGAAGCCGAACATGGCCAGGCTCACCGTCGACCCGGCGCACGTCCAGGCCGCCGCCCAGGCCGCCGTCGACTCACCGGACGGCATCGGCACCATCGCCTCGTACTGGACTGAGGTCCCGCTCCCGGCGACCGGCACCTGGAACGCGCCCGGCAAGGGCGGCGCCCAGGCCGACCTCGTGCTCACCGCCCCGCAGGACGGGGTGCCGCTGCTGTTCATCGAGGTCGACAACTGCCACGAGACCGCCGAGGAGCTCGCCGACAAGCTGGAGAAGTACGCCCGGTTCTTCAAGCGAAAGGTGAAGGACACCGACGGCAAGGAGCGCCCGATGTGGCGTACGCGCTGGACGGTCCCCGAGGGCCGGTACGGCGATGCGCCGCATCCGCCCGTGCTGCTGGTGTTCAACCGGATCGGCGAGCGCAACCCCAACCTCACCGTCCCGCGCCTGCAAGAGCTGACCCGGCACCTGTGGCAGGGGGAGCGGCAGCGTGGCGGCCACCATCTCTACGACCGGAAGATCCCGATCATCGCGGTCGGGCTGAACCAGCTGCGCCAGCACGGTCCGGCCGGCCCGGTGTTCGCCCGCTTCGGACGCAGCGGCCCGCAGACCCTCCTGGAGGCGATCGGCAACCCGCGCTTCGAGGCCGCCCAGGCCCGTGAGGAAGAGGAGGCCAAGACCCGCGCGGCGGAGTACCAGGCACAGGTACGGCGCGCGGCGCAGGAACACGACGCGAAGAAGGCCGCCGAACGCGAGGCCCGCCGTCCCGTCTGCACCGGCTGCGGGGCGAAGTTCACCGACACCCGCTGGCAGGCCGTAGAGCCGAAGGACTGGGGAGCCACGAAGGACTCCCACCCGCACCTGTGCGACACCTGCAAGCGCGCGGCCGTCGCCGCGGCCCAGGAGCGCCAGGAGCCGGTACGCGGTGAGGCAGGGTCGGACGACTTCTGGCCCGCCCCCGAGCGTCCCGTCTGCACCGAGTGCGGTGCCGCGTTCACCGACGAACGGTGGAAGGCGACCAAACGCGTCGGCTGGACCGCTTCCCCGGCGAAGCATCCGTCTTTGTGTGGGGACTGCGACCAGCGGTTCGAGGACTTGGACCGGGCCTGGGGTGTGAGCCCCCGGCAGGAAGAGCGCGACCAGGAGCAGGACCAGGCCGTGCCCGAGCAGAAGACCACCGGCTGGCTCTCGCGACTGCGCCGCTGAGCAGGGCAAGCCGTCGGCGGGCGCGGGCAAGCCCAAGGCCACCCTGGGCAAGCCCCGCCCCACCGGCGGCGGGCAGACGTGATGGGTATACGTACCGGGCCCCGGTTGTCGATGGTGGCTGGGAGGCTCCACCGCGCCCGGCACTCACTCCACTGAGTGGACGGGTGAGCGGGCGGGTTCACGCCGTGCGAGTTCTCTGGCCGGAACCCAGCCATGCGTGCGTGGTGGGGATATTCCCGGCTCCTGTCGTCTGACGCTACGGTTGTTGGAGCCAGGAGGACGAACGGGGGCAAGGGTGTTGGAGGAAGCGCTTACGGCGTTGGCGGCAACCGGGGGAACGGCTGTCGTCCAGGCAGCCGGGACCAGTTCATGGCAGGGCCTGCAACACGCGGTGGCCCGGTGGTTCGGTCGCGGACAGGAGGACCGCGAGCTCGCCGCTCGGGAGCGTCTCGCACTGAGCGCAGCCGCCCTCGCCGAGTCGGATGCCGAGACAGTCGTGCACATCCGCGTACGCGAACAGGCCCTCTGGCAGGCACGAATCGAAACGGTGCTGGAGAGCCTTGGCGACGATGAGCGGGAGTCCGCCGTCGCCGCTCTGCGGGTCGTACTCCGTGAGCAGGCCACGTCCTCCGCCGTGTCGGCGGGTGACGACGGGCAGGCCATCGGCGGCAGCGTGCACATCAGTGCGCACCACGGAGCCGCTGCCCTGCGCATGGGAGACGTGAACCTGTCCTACCCTTCCCCGCCGGGCCTGCAGCAGGGCTGAGCGAGTCCGGGGGTGTCCATGCCCCGCATATCCACGCCCACACGGTGGTGAGCGCCGCCCTGGGCGGGATGGCGGTGGGCCAGGCCCAGCACGTCAACTACTACTCCGAGCCGGGGGGAGCAGCCCTACTGCGGCAGGCCGACCGGCTGGCCCGGAAGGTCACGGTGGTCGAACGCACCGCGCGGAGCAGCCTTCTGGGCTCGGCGGCGACCACGGCCGAGGTCCCCTTCACGCTGCGGGTGACTCTGCTGCGTGGCCCCGGCGACGCGGTGACGGGCACCCTGCACGGCCTGGCCGACGCCTACGCGGCGTTGCCCGAGGGGCGGCTCGTCGTCACCGGAGCCGCCGGGGCGGGCAAGACTGTGCTGGCCATCGAGCTCGCGCTGTTGCTTCTGGAGCGGCGTTGCCCGGAGCAGCCTGTGCCGGTGCGCCTCACCCTCGTCGACTGGGACCCTGGCACCCCTCTGGAGGAGTGGCTCGAACGGCAGGTCAGCGACGTCTACGGCGTGCGCCCCCGTGCGGCGCATGCCTTGGTGGCTCAGCGCCTCGTGCTGCCGGTCCTCGACGGGCTCGACGAAATGGACGGCACCGCCGGTTCGTCCGACAGGGCGACGCGGGCCATGGACCAGATCAATCGCTACCACGGCCCGAGGGGCGTCACACCTCTGGTCGTCACGTGCCGGACCAGCACGTACGAAAGGGTGAGCCACGATCACGGGGGCCTCGTATCGGCCGCTGTGGCCAAGGTGGAGGAACTCGATACCTCGCAGATCCGTGACTATCTGGAACAGGCGCTCGCCGCCCGGTCCGAAGGGGAACGGCGCGCCTGGGCCGAGGTCATCGATGATCTCCACCTCCTGCCAACCGGTGCCCTGGCGACGCCCTGGCGGCTCTACCTGGCCACCACCGTCTACTCGGGTGGGCGCGACCCTCGTGAGCTGCTGGCGCTCACGACTCAGGAGGACATCGACCGGATGCTGGTGGAGCGGCTCATCCCGGTCGCGATCGCGGCAACTCCGCACCGCCGCTACGACGCCGAGCGCACCCAGCGCTGGCTCACTTCGTTCGCCGTCGACTCGACACCTGCGGAGGACGACCCCGGCGGGCGGGTCACGGACATCGTGCCCCACCGGCTGGAGCACGTCGTCGGCCGCAAGGCCGTACTGACGGTTCACAGTCTCGTGTTCGCCCTGTTCTGCGCCGGGTTACTGGTCCTCGCTAAGGCTGGCTCAGGGATTAGCGACCCGTTCTGGACCAACTTCCCCATGTCCGTCGGCGTCTTCTATGGCGCCCTGGGCATGGGGGCTCCTGCGGAACCGATCCGGCTCGTCCGACTGCGACGACGCGCGAAGACGGCGGAGGAGCCCTTCTGGGAGACGGTACGCCGTAACGACCATGAGAGATGGAAGATCGCCCACCGTAATGCCTCCGGGTGGCGCATCCTGCTGTACCTCTCGCCGTTCGCCGTCTTTCCGCCTCTCGTGGGCCTCCTCGTGGCACGGTGGCTGTTCCCGCAGAAGAGCTGGGGAGCCCTGACGCTCGGGACTCTCGGCCTCTGCGTCGTCCTGCTCGTCGGCACGCTCCTGATCTGGGCGGTGACGGCGGCGCTCAGCCTGTTGCCCACTCCGATCGTGATCGCCGACACGGAGCCGGTACTGAGACCGAGCGCGCCCTTGCGGCAGGACGTGTTCGTCAGCCTGCTGACCGTTGGTCTGGTGGTCCTGTGCGCACTGATCTGGCCGACGGTCGGCTGGGTGGTGGCGCTGCTCCTCCTGCCGTCCGTCGCTGTCAGGGCCTGGCTGCGGTACGCCGTGTCGGTCGCGGTCGGCGGCGTTCGGCGCCGTGTGCCGCTGCGGTTCAACGGCTTTCTGGTCTGGGCCCATCAGGCCGGGCTCCTGCGCACGACGGGACGTACCTACCAACTCCGGCACCGGGAACTCCAGCAGTGGCTGCTGAACGAGGAGCGAGATCGCGGGCTCGGCGAGCGCATGCGGCTGCGTGCTGCAGACGGCTCCCTCTCTGATGAGGAACGGCTCGCCGCGGCCGGTGAGCTGGTCCGCCTCGGCGACCCGGAGGGCACCAAGGAGCTCTATCGGATGGCCGTGAGTCGCAAGGCCAAAACCGCCTCACGGCTTCGGGCGATGGAGACGCTGGGCAAGATGGACGATCTGCGCGACGTCGCCGTCGACATGCTCATGGCCTTCGCCGACCTGACGTCAGCAGGCGACGACACCGAGGACTTCCGCGCAGCCGTGACCGCCCTCGCCCGCTTCGCACCTGAGGCCGCCCTGGCCCTCGTACAGCGGCTGGCCACGGACGCCACTGCGCGACCGGAGATGCGGGAATTCACCGTCTCGATCCTACGGAAATATGCCGAGCACGGATGGGCGTCCAACGTTCCTGGTCCCCCTGCTGCACGGCAAGGGCAGATGCCGTTTCCGACGGCATCTCTCGTACGGAAGGACTGGGACAGACCGGATGGAAGGCAGCACGGGCCTTGAGGCGTTCCCGGTCACGGGCTGCGCATCAGGTTTGGTGGCTCTGTTCACGGGGTGCCTCCCTGCTCTGTCCGGGTGCGGTTGGCGATCCAGTCCGGATCGCGTATGGGCACCGGCGTCGGGGCGTTGGTGGCCGGGGCGCGCATGATGTGCCAGCTGGTGCGTGGCGCGGTGACGGCGTGGGCCAGGATGACGACGGCCTGACGGCCAGCGCCGCCCCGGGCCCACGTCCCGGCGTGGCGGACCTGATCGGCCGCCCAGTCGCCCAGGCGTCGCTACGGGCGCAGCCGCCCGAGCAGATAGCCGGCCGCGAGCGCGGCGGCCGCAGTGGCGACGACGCCCACCATCAGGACCACCGCATTCCGATCGCGGAGAGCAGTTCCATCCGTTCAGGCGCGAGTGTCGCGGCCCTGCTGCGCTGGTTCCCGATCCACGCCCCGAGCCGGAGTTCCCGCTCCTCCTGGTCCTCGCCGGCGATCCGTTCGACGTGCTTGCGAGGGACCCGCAGGTGTCCCTCGCGCTCGTAGAACTGCTTGGCGGCCTGGTAGTTCAGCGCCCACTTGTCGGCCTGCGTACGGCGCGGGGGCGGTTTCTCTTCCTCGGTCGCGGGTGTGATGCCGAGGACCTGCTCGCACATCCATTGCTGCACGGTGGTGAGCTTGTCCCAGCCGAGCCGCTGCGCCCGTACCCACCGTCCGAGGTCTTCGCCCTGGTGCATGACCTCGCCGGGCTCGGTCGGCAGCGTGCCGCCGGCCTCCTCCAGGTGGAGCCGGACGAGGTGGAAGGCGCGCTGCCACTCCACCGGCCAGGCCGGGCACCACGACGGGTCGATGTCCTCCAGCTGCTCGCGCCGCTCCGCCGACAGGGCGCCGGACCACGACTCCACCGGCAGACCCTCGGCCTGGCGCTGTTCAAGCTCCAGAGCGCGCCGGGCGGCGGCCCGCGCGTTCTTCAACCAGGTACCCACCCGGTAGCCCTGATGCGTGGCATCGAGCGGGGCCAGGAGGTGCCCGTTCACCTCGGCCCACCCTCGCGCCGCCGCGAGACCCTCCTCCCACGCGACGTCGAAGTGCGACCAGACCATGCCGAGCTTCTCCAGCTGCGCGACGCGGTCCTCATCCATGTCCCCGCGGGCGTAGAAGCGCCGGTTGTCAGCGGTCCACTGCCCCAGCGGGAAGTTGGCGAGCGAGGCCGGCCACCCGACCCCTTCCGCTTCTTCGCCTTCGGGGACGCGGTAGGTGAAGGGCACCTTCAGGTCGCCGTGCTCGCGGGCGAAGATGACGGCGGCCTCCACCCCGCGCCGCCAGTGCTCGTGCTCCGGGTTGAGCACCCGCAGGTTGATGAACGCCGCCAGCTGCGCCGGGTCGCGCGGCGTGCTGAACTTCAGCAGCTGCCGGGCGGGCTTCGACGGCCCGCCGGAGCCGTTCCCCTCGCCTTGGCTCTTCTGGCCCTGCGCGGCCTTCTGGACGGGCTTGTAGGCGCTGGGAGCCTGCTGCTCGGCGAGCTGCTCCACCACCCGGGCGTCGTGCGCCCTGAGCGCCTCCAGCAGCTTCGCCAGCCCGCCGAACGCCCGGGAGGTCAGCATGTTGTCCGCCGTCTCGCCTGGCCCGAGCAGCACCGGCACCACGAGCGAGGCGACCTTGCCCTCGCCCGGGTGCATCCTCAGCGCGCGGCCGACCGCTTGGACGAGGTCGGGCATGGAGCCGCGGACATCCGCCCAGTAGACGGAGTCGCACTCCCGGGTATCCACGCCCTCCCCGAGCACCTTCACCGAACCCAGGAAGCCCTTCTCCACCACCGTGCCATCCGTGGCGATGCCGGACGCGAACTCCCCGAGAACCCGCCGCCGGTGGCCCGGCTTGTGCTCCCCGCACAGCCAGTCCGCCCAGATCGTCTTGGGGTACAGCTTGGGGTCGGCGGCGTGCAGCTGCGCGGCGACGCCCTGAAGGCCGGCCGCGAACGCCTCCGCCTCCTTCACCACATGGTGGAAGACGAGCGTGCGGCGGAAGCCCTCCTCGGCCGACGCCTTGAGTAGCGCGGTCTGGAGCGCGGCGAGCCGGGCCCCGCGTACCTCGTCCGAGCGGCCCTCAGCGCCCAGGAGCTGCGCGGCCTGGAGCTGGGTGTCGGTGATGTCCACGCACACCACCTGATACGGCGCACAGATTCCCCGGTCGATCGCCTCCGACAGCGTCAGGGTGAAGCAGCGGCTGCCGAAGAGGCCCTCGGAGTCGTCTTCCATGCTCGCCACAAGCTCGCCCGGCGCGCCCTTGTCGGCGTCATCGTCCAGCTGCCACAGGCGGGGCGTGGCGGTCATGTACAGGCGGCGCAGGGACGGGATGCGGGTGTTGTCGTGAACGACCCCCCACGGCTTCCCGATCCGACCCGACGTCCGGTGCGCCTCATCGACCACGATCAGGTCCCAGCCCGGAAGGCCGGCCTGGTGCGCCCGCTCCAGGGTGCCGAGCCCGAGGGAGGCGTACGTGGCGAACACGGTGACCTTGTCGAAGGGCCGCACCCAGTCGACCAGCTCGTCCACGTCCGTGGTGTTGGGGAAGGACACCTCCTCACCCCGCAGGGACGAGACACCGATCACCGGGCCCGTGCGCCCTCCCTGGCGCCACGCGGCCTCGGTCTGGGTGAGCAGGTCCAGTGAGGGGACGAGCACCAGCACACGACCCGCACGAAGCTCTTCAGCGCTCCGGGTGGCCACGAGGCTCTTGCCCGACCCGGTCGCCATGATCACCTGAGTCCGGAGCCCTCGCTCGGGGACAAGAGATCTTGCAGGAAATTCGAGCATGCGAATTACTGAGTCAACGGCTTCCCGCTGATGAAGCCTCAACGTTTTAGTGATCACGCGTCACCTTATTTCACTAAACCTTTTTTGATGCTACCTCAGACACGTCCGCGCCTCCGCACGGTGCGAACTGAGGCTTCAAAGGCCCGGACCGCCGAATAGTGGGCCTCGCGAGCGGCTCCCCAGGACGAGGCATGACCGTACGTCCCACGCATCCGCTCGTACGCTCTGATCAGCTGCGAAGCCTCCGCACTGATCTGCTCGCTACCAGGCGTCATGAAGAACCGCGTGCTCGCCTCATACCGAAGGGGATCCGGAGAGGGAACCTCGCTAGCCGGCACCTCCCGCTCCGAGGCATCGATCAGCTCCCCACACAGCCGGTTGTAAGTAGAGGAGAGATGGGCGCTCGCCTCCACCAGCTTGCTCAGATCATTCTGTCGCCTTTCGACGCGACGCCGAACATGGTCTCCTGTCATCACAAGCACTCCACCGAGCAAGGCAGATAGAAGCGCTGTAAGCACTGCCACTGGTACTCTCCCATTCCAGACTCTATCTCTATGCGTTTTTGAAGCAACCAACCAGGTATGCAAAAGTAGGATCCAGACCCCCACCCCTGAGGGACCCCACCCTCGCCCGCCGCATCTCCATGTCAGATCCCCCGTCACCACACCCCCCACCCCTTTCCCCTTGTCGCCACTAGGCCGTGTTTTAGGTCGGGGTCCGGTTCTGGCTCCCATTCCGCGATGATCATGGTGTGGGGCGTGGGGATCTTTCTGATGAGCAGTGGTCG
>NZ_JBHYMF010000195.1:0-12132 GCF_042742855.1 Streptomyces sp. NPDC058877
TCACCTTCAACCTCACGGAACTGCGGCACAACAAAAACGTCTCGCCCTCCAGCTGAATCAAAAAGAAAAGGCTACGCCGGAACCGGCCCTCGGGATCCGGCCGGGACGGGACTTCCGGGCGGGGCTCCCGCCGTTGGCTCCGGTGGTCGGCCGGCCGGTCGACCACCGGGTGCTGCGGTCCCGCCGGCTCCGTGCCGCCGACCGCCGGGGCCCGGTGCTCCTCCCGCCTCCTTCGGGGTGGCCTCCGGGCCCGCCCGCCGTCATTCGGCGCGGGGGCACCTTCCGGTGAAGCCCCGCGCCGCGGGGCCGGCCCGGGTCCGTTCGGGGGCCGACCCTGGTCCGTTCGGGTCCGGCCGGGGTCCGTTCGGCCCTCGTGTCCCGGCGCCCGGGACCGGAGGGTGGTGCCGTGGGGACGCCCCGCGCCACGGACGCTCGACGAGGAGGTACGGCGATGAGAACCCCGAAGCCCGGTGACCCGACGACCCCCTTCCCCGTCCGGCCGGCCGCGGTGCGCGCCGGGCGCACCGCGATCGCCGTCGAGCTGTCCCGCACGCTCGTGACCTCCCTGGTCGAGGACGCCGTCACCGCGCCGTCGATGCGCAACGCCCAACCGTGGAGGTTCGTCCACCGGGCCTCCAGCGGCACCGTCGAGCTGCACGGTGACCCTGCGCGCGCGATGCCGCGCGAGGACCCCGAGCACCGCGCGGTGCACCTCGGTTGCGGCGCCGCCCTCTTCTGTCTGCGGGTCGCCGCCGCGCACCGCGGTCTGCGCCCCGAAGTGCGGCTGCTGCCCGATCCGTCGGACCCGTGGCACCTGGCCGATGTGAGCATGCAGGCGGCACACCACCGGACGGACGCCCTGGCCGCGCTCCGGCCCGCGCTGCGCGAGCGGCACACGAGCAAATCCCCGTTCACGAAGGAGCCGGTACCCGCGCGGGTCCTGGAGGGGCTGTGCGGAGCGGCCGTCCTGGAGGGCTGTCGACTGGTCGTGCAGGGGGCATGGCACGCCGATGCCGTCCTCGGTCTCGTCCGTGTGGCGGAGCTGTTCCGGGCGGCGGGTGCGTCCGCGCACGCGGAGCTCGCCATCCGTGCCCGTGCGGAGACGTCAGCGGGAAGCGCCGTGGCCGAACCGGTCCCCTCGATCACGCCGGGTCCGCGGGCGTACGGCGGTGCGGTTGCGGTCCGGGAGGTCGATCCGCTGCGCCGGCTCGTCGGCCGTGCCCCGGCCCGCTTCGGGAGGAACTCCCGGATAGCCCTGCTCGGAACGGCCGGGGACACCCCGGAGGAATGGCTGAACGCCGGCCAGGCGATGCAACGGGTGCTGCTCCAGGCCACTCTGGACGGGCTGTCGACCTCATTGGTGTCGCAGCCCCTCACCCGGCCGGAGCTCCGCTGCCTCACCCGGGACCCGGTGTCCGCGACGGGCTACGTCCATCTGGCGATCCGCTTGGGATACGGCCCCCGGGGCCGGCCCACGCCCCGGCGCGACGCCTCCGAAGTGCTGCGGTTCGCCTGATCGCGACGGGGAACGTGCGGGGCGCCTCCCGGCCGCGCATGCTCGAAGCATGTCCCAGGTCACCACCACCGACCTGTACGAGGTCACCATGGCGCTCTCGTACCTGCGCGAGGACATGCGGGCGCCCGCCACCTTCAGCCTCTTCGTGCGCGACCTGCCACCGGGGCGCGGGTTCCTCGTCGCGGCCGGGCTCGAACCGGTCCTCGACCACCTGTCGCGCTTCCGCGTGAGCGGGTCCGACGTGGAGGAGTTCGCGGCGGCACTGCGGCGGCCCGCGGAGGATCTGGCTCCGCTGCACGGCCTGTCCTTCGACGGGGAGGTCCGCGCGGTTCCCGAGGGGCGGCTCGTGTTCGCCGGTGAGCCGCTCCTGGAGGTGACCGCACCGCTGCCGCAGGCCCAGCTGGTGGAGACGTACCTGCTCTCCCTGGTCTGCCACCAGACCGCGGTCGCCTCGAAGGCGGCCCGGTGCGTGCTGGCGGGGGCGGGGCGCCCCCTGGTGGACTTCTCGCTGCGCCGGACGCACGGACCGGAGGCGGGAGGGCAGGCGGCCCGCGTGTGTGCCCTGGTGGGATTCGCCGGAACGAGCAACGTCGCCGCGGCACGCCGATACGGCATCCCGGCGGCGGGCACGATGGCGCACTCCTTCGTCGAGGCCTTCGGTTCCGAGGAGCAGGCGTTCCGGGCCTTCGCCAGGACCCATCCGGGCCCGGTGACCTTCCTGGTCGACACCTACGACACGGACCGGGGCGTGGTGACGGCCGCCCGCGTGTTCACGGACCTCGGGCTCGGCCCGGGGTGCGGGATCCGGCTCGACAGCGGCGACCTGGGCGCGCTCGCCCACCGGGCGCGTGCCGCGCTCGACGCGGCGGGCCTGCGTGACGTCCGCATCATCGCGAGCGGCGGCCTGGACGAGTACGGTGTCGACCGGCTCGTGCGCGGAGGGGCACCGATCGACGCGTACGCCGTGGGGACGAAGGTCGGCACAAGCGCCGACGCCCCGTACCTGGACGCGGCCTACAAGCTCGTCGAGTACGACGGGAGGCCCGTCATGAAGCTCTCGCCGGCGAAGCTGACGGCGCCGGGCCCCAAGCAGGTCTTCCGCGGTCCGGGCTGTCGGGACGTCATCGGCCTGGCGAACGAGGAGCGCCCCGAGGGCACGGACCCGCTGCTGCGGACCGTGATGCGCGGCGGGCTGCGCACGGATCCGCCCGACCTCCTCTCGGCGGCCCGCGCCCGCTTCGAGGCCGACGTCGCGGCCCTGCCGGAAGGTGCACGGCGCGTCGAGGACCCGGTTCCCCCCGTCCCCGTGGCGTCGACCCGGCTCACGGCCCTGACCACGGTCGTCCGTCACCGCATCGAGCGGCGGACGGGTGGTGGGCGGACGGTCCCGGGATGACCTGGCTGCCCGTCCTGGCGGGAGCGGCCCTGATCCTGCTCATCCTGCGCGACGTCTTCCACACCATCTGGCATCCCACCCGACACGGCGGACTGAGCAGACTGGTGATGCGGGGCGTGTGGCGCTTGTCGGCCCACCGCGGGACGCGCCGGCGGCCGATCGGCCTCGCGGGACCGCTGGGCATGGTGACGGTCGTCGCCGTCTGGGCGCTCACCCTCACCGCCGGGTGGGCCCTGCTCTACTGGCCGCAGATGCCCGACGGCTTCTCGTACGCCACGGGGCTCGACCCCGCCGAACATGCCGATCCGCTCGACGCGTTGTACATCTCCCTGGTCACCTTGACCACCCTCGGCCTCGGTGACATCGCACCGACCTCGGGGTGGCTGCGGGTCCTCGCCCCGATGGAGGCCCTCGTGGGCTTCGCGCTGCTGTCGGCGACCGTCGCCTGGATCCTCGGCGTCTACCCGGCCCTCGCCCGCCGCAGGGCGCTGGCCCTGCGGCTCTCCCATGTGCGCCGCAGTCGGCTTCCCGTCCCCGCCCTGGATTCCGCCGGGGGTGCCGCGCTCCTCGACGGCCTCGCGGCGGCGCTCTCCACCGCGACCGTGGACTTCCTCCAGTACGCCGAGTCGTACTACTTCTACGACGGGGACGAGAGCGTCTCGCTGGCCGCGCAACTCCCCTGGACCTTGAAGCTGGCGGACCTGGCGGGTCGGGCCCGTCACCCGGACGTCCGGCTCGCCGCATCGATCCTGCGGACGGCCCTGGAGGACCTGTCCACCGTGCTCGACGAGCGCTTCCTGCGCACCGGGGACCCACCCGAGCGGGTGTTCGCCCGTTATGCCGCCGATCACGGCCGCTCTCCCTGACGGTGGTCCTCGGAGGTGCGGCGGTGAACGGGCTCGGCGGGTCCGGGAGGCGGTCCGGTCGCTGCGCGGAGCCGTACCGGTCGACGACCACCACCGGGTGGGGCGGGCGACCGTGCAGGATCCGTTCGAGGTCGGGTCGGCGCGCACGGACGGCACTCCCGCCGATGCGGTACCGGTCGCCGTTCCAGCACTCGCCCCCCCACGGGGCAACGACCCTTGATTCGACATGTGTCAACATAGATGCATGTCGAACGAGACGGTACTCCCCGCACTCCGGTCCGAGATGCCGCCCTGTTGTCCGCCCCTGAGCGAGCGGCCGCTGACCGCCGAGGAGGCCGAGCGGACCGCCGTGATGTTCAAGGCGCTGGGCGATCCGGTCCGACTGCGGCTCTTCTCCTCCGTCGCCTCGCACAAGGGCGGCGAGGCCTGTGTCTGCGACATAGCGGACGTGGGCGTCTCCCAGCCCACGGTCAGCCACCACCTCAAGAAGCTCCGGGAAGCGGGCCTGCTCACCTCCGAGCGGCGCGGGACCTGGGTGTACTACCGCGTCGAACCCACCGTCCTCGCGACCATGGGGGCCCTCCTCACCAAGGCCGCCTCGACCTGACCACGCCCCGTCACGTCACGTCACGTCCCCGGGGCGCCCGAGCTCCTCGTCTCGGGGCCGTCAACGCCTCACCGCAACAGGGCCGCGATGCTCCGGGCGGCTTCCCGGGCAGGACGGCCGACACCCACCAGGGTGGCCGAGGCGGGCCCCGTCCAATCGCCGTAGCCGAGCAGGTGGAGCCGGGGTTCCCCGAGGGCTTCCGTACCCCGGGTGGGGACGTGTCCACGGGGGCCCCGGAGGCCGAGCGGAGCGAGGTGGGCGAGGGCGGGGCGGAAACCGGTGCACCAGATGATCGCGTCGACGTCGACCGTCGTTCCGTCAGCCCACTCGACCCCGGTCCGCGTCAGGTGCGCGAACATCGGTTGCGCCTTGAGGAGCCCGGCGTCACGGGCTTCCCGCACCGGCGGCACCGCGACGATGTCACCGAGCGAGGCCACTCCCCCGGTATCGGCGCGCCCCTCGTCGAGGGCACGGCGGCGGGCGGTGGCACGGTCGAAGAGGACACGGCCGTCGACGTCATCGGCGAGGAACCGCGTGGGTCGCCGGGTGACCCAGGTGAGCTCGGTGCCGGGCGCCAGATCAGCGGCGATCTGCGCTCCCGAGTTCCCTCCTCCGACGACGAGGACCCGCATTCCGTCGAACTCGCCGGGAGTGCGGTACCCGACGGTGTGGAGCTGGCGCCCCTGGAAGGCGTCACGCCCCGGGACCGACGGGAGGAACGGCCGCGACCACGTTCCGGTGGCGCTGACGACGGCGCGGGCGCGCCAGGTCCCCCGGTCGGTCTCGACGCGGAGGCGCTCGCCGTCGCGGCGGACCGCCTCCACCCGGACGGGGCGGTGGACGGGGATCTCATAACGCCGTTCGTAGTCGGTGAGGTACTCGACGACGTGGGCGGCGTCCGGATAGACGGCTCCTGGCTGCGGCGGCATGAGGCGGCCGGGCAGCGAGGAGTACGCGGCCGGCGAGAAGAGGCGGAGCGAGTCCCAGGCGTGCCGCCAGGCGCCGCCCGGCACGGGTGCGGCATCCAGGACGGCGAGGTCGAGGACTCCGAGACGACGCAGGTGGTAGGCGGCGGCCAGTCCCGCTTGACCGCCCCCGACCACGACGACGTCACAGGTCCCGTTCATCTCCCCGGCTTCCCTTCGTACGGCTGCGCCCCGCTCCCTCGGAGGAGCGAGGCGCAGCGTAGCGGCTCGGTGGGGTCACTGTCCGACGGGGGCGAACTTCCTGCGCCAGGCCAGTGACACGTACACGAGCGCGACCAGGACCGGAACCTCGATGAGGGGGCCGACCACGCCGGAGAGGGCCTGGCCGCTGGCGACGCCGAAGGTCGCGATGGCGACGGCGATGGCGAGCTCGAAGTTGTTCCCGGCGGCCGTGAAGGCGAGCGTTGCGGTGCGGTCGTAGGGGAGGCCGATCGCCTTGCCGAGGGCGAAGGTGCCGAACCACATGACAGCGAAGTAGACGAGGAGCGGCAGTGCGATCCTCATGACGTCGAGCGGCTGTGACGTGATGGTCTTCCCCTGGAGGGCGAAGAGGATCACGATCGTGAAGAGCAGCCCGTAGAGCGCCCACGGGCCGATCCTCGGCAGGAACCTCGCCTCGTACGACTCCCGGCCCATCCGCTTCTCGCCGATCCGACGGGTGAGGAAGCCGGCAGCCAGGGGGACGCCCAGGAACACGAGGACGTTCAGGGCGATCTTCCCCACCGAGATGTCGAGCGCCTCCCCTTCGCCGAGGCCCAACCATCCGGGCAACAGTTCGAGGTAGAACCAGCCCAGGACGCCGAAGGCGATGACCTGGAAAACCGAGTTGAGGGCGACGAGCACGGCAGCCGCCTCGCGGTCCCCACAGGCCAGGTCGTTCCAGATGATCACCATGGCGATGCAGCGCGCCAGGCCCACGACGATCAGGCCGGTTCGGTATTCGGGCAGGTCCGGCAGGAACGCCCAGGCGAGGGCGAACATGATCGCCGGGCCGAGGACCCAGTTGATGACGAGCGACGAGACCATGAGCTTCCGGTCGCCGGTGACGGCGTCGAGCCGGTCGTACCTGACCTTGGCCAGCACCGGATACATCATGACCAGCAGGCCGACGGCGATGGGGAGGGAGATGCCGCCGATCTCGACCGCTGCCAGCACGTCGTTCAGCCCGGGCACCAGACGGCCCAGGCCGAGCCCGAGCCCCATGGCGATCAGGATCCAAACGGCGAGGAAGCGGTCGAGCGTCGACAGCTTCCCGACGACCGAGGAATCCGCCGGTGGGGCGGGCGTTTGGGTGGATGTCACGGACAGGCTCTCTTGTTCTCTGCGGCGGTACGGGCGGACTCCGCCAGGTCGGCGAAGCGACCGGCGAGGGCGGCGATGACGTCGGGCTTCAAGCGGTAGTACGTGAAGCGGCCACAGGGCTCGGTGTCCACGACGCCCGCTTCGCGCAGCACGCGCAGATGATTGGAGAGGTTGGTCTGCTTGGCGCCCGTCTCCTCGACGAGGTGCGTGGTGCAGAGGGTCTCGCGGGCGAGCAGGGTCACGATCTGCAACCTGAGGGGGTCAGCCAGAACCCGGATCAGGTCAGCATCGACTGACGTCATCATGGACTGATACTCTCACATCACTTCACGCTGATACCAGCTGGAGCTGATCTCTCGGGAGACCCGGGAGGTCTTCCCCTCCCACGGGCGCACCGCCGCCTCCCGGCCTCGGGCCCGGCTCGCCACGGACGTCGACCGCACCACCGCCCGACCGGACGCCGCTCCCCGCCTCCGAGCCCGCTTCCCCGCCCCCTGCCCCTGCCCCTGCCCCTGCCCGAAGGAAGAACCGATGACCACCGCCCCGCTCGCCTCCGTGCTCTTCGTCTGCATCCACAACGCAGGCCGGTCCCAGATGGCCGCAGGATTCCTGAACCACCTGGCGGGCGACCGCGTCGAGGTCCGTTCCGCGGGTTCGCTCCCGGGCGACCGGGTCAACCCGGCAGCGGTCGCGGCGATGCAGGAGGTCGGCATCGACATTTCGGACCAGAAGCCGAAGGTGCTGACCACCGAGGCCGTCCAGTCCTCGGACTACGTCATCACCATGGGCTGCGGCGACGCCTGCCCGGTGTTCCCCGGCAAGAAGTACCTCGACTGGCCCCTGGAGGACCCGGCCGGCCAGGGCATCGAAGCCGTCCGTCCGATCCGCGACGGCATCAAGACCCTGATCGAGGGCCTCATCGCCGAGATCGACGCACGACAGGAGGCATGACCCCCTGATCCGCCACCGCACCGCACGAGGGCGGCGGCGGAATCCGAACACCGACTCCCGTCCGTCACGTTGGCGGACCTGACGGGCGGGGGTCGGCCCCTCCCCGGGGCGACGCGCCGCACCAGGCACTGCCCGTCCGTCCGTGGCGGGAAGGGGCGGCCCGACCGCACGAAACCGTTGATCGGGATCGGACCTAGCTCTCGCCGCGTACGGACGTCGCCGTGGCCACGCAGGCGGACGCCGCCGCGAGACCGGCGAGCACTCCGAACAACTCCGGGTAGCCTCCCAGAACCGATGCGAGGGCGGCTGCCGCGAAGGGCGCGAGGGCCGCGGCCGTCATGGCCGGGGCGCTGAGGATCGCGGAGAGTCGACCGTAGTGGCGCGTGCCCCAGCGGTCGGTGATCGCGGTCGCCTGGAGGAGAGTGAGGTTGCCGCGGACCGCGCCGGCAGCGATCGACGCCGCAACCACCAGGCCGTACGGGCCCGGCGTGACGGCGAGAGCCGCCGTGGTCAGGGCGCCGAGTGCGATGAGGGTTGCGGTGCGGACCGTCGCACCGGTACGGCGGGCCAGCGGGGCGTAGAGGGTGCGACCGAGGGTCTGGCCCGCGCCGCCGAGGCCGAGGGCCCAGGCCGCCTGGGCCGTCGTGTACCCGCGTTCGAGCAGGAGGGGGACGAGGGTGACGACGACGGCGTACATCGCGAAGGCCGAGAGCGTGAACGCGATCGCGAGCAGGAGGAACGGTCGGCTTCGGGCCACGGCGCCGGGGCTCGCGTCCGTGGAGGCCGATGAGGGCGTCGCCGGGGGCCAGGGAGGCCTGAGGACGATCGCATGGGCCGGAATCGTGACGGCAGCGAGGACCACCGCCAGCACCAGATAGGTCTCGCGCCACGACAGTTGCTCGGCCAGGACGGCGGTGAGCGGGGCGAAGACGGTGGAGGCGAGGCCGCCGGCGAGGGTGACGATCGTGAGGGCTCGGACGTGATCGGGCGCCCACCAGCGGGTGAGTGCGGCGAACGCGGGCTGGTAGAAGGTGGCCGCCATGGCGAACCCGCCCAGCAGCCAGCCGCCGAAGAACACCGGCAGGTTCGGCGCCAGGGCCACGATCACCAGACTCAGGACCCCGACCACGGAGCCTGCCGTCATGACCGTGCGCGGGCCGCGGCGGTCGATGACGCGCCCCACACCGATTCCGGCGACCCCGGAGACGACCAGGGCGAGCGAGAACGCGGCCATCGTGGCGCCGGTGGACCAACCGCTGTCGGCGGTGATCTGGGGATTCAGGACCGGGAAGGCGTAGTAGACGATGCCCCAGCTGGTGATCTGGGTGGCACAGAGCGCAGGCAGGACGGCGCGGGGCCGCGACCGGTCACCCGCTCCGGTCGCAGCTCCGGGGGCGTGGGGGTCGGTCATCGAGAGGTCAGCAACATCGGCACGCGTGAGCGCGTCGGCCGTCGCCGCGGGGCCCGGCGTGCCACCGGCCTCGCGGAACGTCGCAGACCGCACGTCGACCGCCCCGGTCGAGCGCGGGCATGCGGATGCAAGCAGGCAGGCCACGGCAGAACCGGCACTGCTGCCCGGGGCCAGGAGTGGCGACGTCGAACGTCAAGGGACCCGGGCCACCAGGGGGAGGTCTTCCTCGCCGACCTTCTCGGTGTCGGCGAGGAACC
Source organism: Streptomyces sp. NPDC058877 (assembly GCF_042742855.1). Classification (NCBI taxonomy): domain Bacteria; kingdom Bacillati; phylum Actinomycetota; class Actinomycetes; order Kitasatosporales; family Streptomycetaceae; genus Streptomyces; species Streptomyces sp. NPDC058877. The sequence goes on from NZ_JBHYMF010000195.1 coordinate 9,293, forward strand.
TGCCCAACGAGGCCAGGACGCCGGGCGCCGGGCGGTAGTACACCCAGGTGCCGCGCCGCTCGGAGGTGAGCAGGCCCGCTTCCCGAAGCTTCTTGAGGTGGTGGCTGACCGTGGGCTGGGAGACGCCCACGTCCGCTATGTCGCAGACGCACGCCTCGCCGTTGGGGTGCGATGCCACTCTGGACAGGAGGCGGAGCCGGACGGGGTCGGCCAGCGCCTTGAACATCGCGGCCATGATCTCGGCGTCCCCTTCGGACAGCGCGGCGGTCACGATGGGCGGACAGCAGACGGAAGTGCGCGCACCGGACGTGCGCGGGGTCGACCTGGTCAAGGCTCCGCCCCTCACGCAGAGGCCGCAGGGCGACCCATGACGGCGTCGGCAGCACTGGGGAAGCACGCCACGCAGGCGACGTTGATGGAGTAGAGCATCGAGGTCCCCTGGCGCTCACGCAGGACGAACCGCACGTCGGCGAGCAGCTTCAGGTGGTGGGACACCGTCGACTGTCCGACGCCCATCCGGTCCACGATCTCTCCGACGCTCATCGGGCCGGTCGCCAGCGCGAGGAGATTGAGGATCTGCACGCGGGTGGGATCGGAGAGGGCCTTGAACCAGGTGGCGTAGGACTCGGCCGTGGTCCGGTCGATCAGCTGGGCATTCATCGTACCGCTCATGATCCATCGATGTTATTCGATGGCCACCCGTGACGGCAAGGTTCGTTCCGCACAAGGAAGGGCCGCGACGGCCACACACAGTCCCGTCGACGCCTCACGTGCACGCGACACCGCCAGCACGGGTGACTGTACATACGCCACTCGGGGCGCATCCACATCGGTATGACCTGGGGAACAAGCCCCATTTCCGGGCGACCTCCACCGGAGGGACGGGGCGGATCCCCTCAACGCGACGAGGGTCCCTGATCCCCATTGCCCTCGTTCTCTTTAATCGCCTATCATCGATATTCGATAGAAGGGGATGCTGCTCAAGCCTTCCCCCGCGGCTCGCCACGTCTCCCGTTCGTCACTTCACGGCGCCGCTCCCCCCATGTGTCACCGTCTCAGAGAGGTTCACCTGTGGACGAATTGCGGGCCCTTGGCCTGTTCATCCTGTTCGAGGTGCTGCACTATCTCCCGTGGTTCCTGCTCGCCGTCGTCCTGGGGATCGCCGTACAGCGTCTGTCGATCGATGTGGTCGCGCGCCGCAGCTTCGCCCACGGGCGCAGGGGGGTTCTCGGCATCGCCATCGTCACGGCCATCGGAGCGTTCAGCCCCTTCTGCTCCTTCACCGTGATCCCGCTGATCCGCCGCTTCCTGATAGCCGGCGTCCCGCTCTCGGCGGTGATGTCGTTCTGGATCGCCTCCCCGTCCATGGACCCGGAGATCTATGCGCTCTCCGCCGCCCAGCTCGGGTTCCCCGTCGCCACCGCCCGCCTCATCGGTGCCCTGGTGCTGAGCTTCGGCGCGGGCCTCATCGTCCTGGCACTGGAACGACGCGGCCGGTTCGCCGATCCGCTGCTCGGCTCCGCGGAGGAGAAGGCACCTGAGAAGAGCTGTTCGCAGGAGGTGGCGGCCGTGTCCGAACCCGCCTGCTCGACCGCGAAGGCGACCGTGCCCGAGACCGTGACCGTCGGAGGCAGTGGCGCTGCGGGGGGTTGTGGGGGTTCCCCCCAGGAGGCCGAGCCCGCGGCCGGTGGCTGCTCCACCGCCGCGCGGAACGACGCGGGCGACGACGACACTCCGTGGCGCGTACTCGTGCGGCGCGACGTCAAGAACCTCCACGCCGGCGAGATCCTCAAGGAGATCGTCAGCGACTCGCTGATCCTGGGCAAGTGGCTGCTCCTGGCCATCGTCCTGGAGGCCCTGATCGTGCGCTACGTACCCACCGATCTCGTCTCGGGCATCCTCGGTACGGACGGCGTCGTCTCCGTCCTGGTCGCCGGGTTCCTCAGCGTCCCGCTCTACCTCAACGGCGTCGGCGCCATCCCGGTCGTCGAGGGCCTTCTGGAGCAGGGCATGGTCGCGGCAGCGGGCGTCACCTTCCTCCTCGGCGGTGCCATCACGACGATCCCGGCCATGGTGGCCGTCAAGAGCGTCGTCAAGACGAAGGTCTTCGCCTTCTACCTCGGCGTGGGCTTCCTCGGCAGTGTGGGCATCGGCCTCGTCACGCTGCCCCTGCTTTGACCCCGTACTCCTCCTCACCCCCCACCCACGCTCCTGCGGCGTCCCCCGACGCCGCAGGAGCGTCGCCGTACCCGCTGACGAACACCGTGCGCACCCCGCCTGCGGGAGCGCACCGAGGCAAGGAGCACTCATGACCACACCCCCGCGTCCGGACCTCACCCTGGTCCCAATGACCGAGGACCACGCGACGGCCGTCATGGCGATCTACCAGCAGGGCATCGACGAGGGCAACGCCACGTTCGAGACCACCGCGCCGCCGTGGAGCGCGTTCGACACCGCGAAGCTGACGGCGCACCGGTTCGTGGCGCTGGGTCAGCGGGGGCGGGTGGTCGGCTGGACTGCGGTGTCGCGCGTCTCGACCCGACCCGCGTACGCGGGGGTCGTCGAGCATTCCGTATACGTCTGTCCCACGGCGCGCGGAGCCGGCGTGGGACGGGCGCTTCTGGAGGCGCTGATCGTCTCCACGGAGAAGGCGGGGATCTGGACGATCCAGGCGGGCATCTTCCCTGAGAACGCGGCGAGCCTGTCCCTGCACGAGTCCGTGGGGTTCCGCATGCTGGGCCGGCGGGAGCGCGTGGCCCGCCACCACGGCGTCTGGCGCGACGTCCTGCTCGTGGAGCGCCGCAGCCCCGTGGTCGAATGACGGATGCCGGTCACCAGGG
>NZ_JBHYMF010000196.1:0-12093 GCF_042742855.1 Streptomyces sp. NPDC058877
GTACCGCTTCGTGTACTTGCTTCCCACCTGGTGCTACTTCCTCTGGAACCTCACGTCCCAGTCTCCAGGTGTCCACGATCAAGGGGAAGCTTCAGTAGCCCTCCAGCGACCGTGGCTGACCACTCGACCTGGCACACATCTGACACACGGTCAGAACTCGATGCGCTGCCTCATGGCGTCGTCGGCATCTCCGTACCGCAGAACGACGACCGTTGGCGGCCAGCACCTTGCGCAAGTGCCGGGTGTCCAGGTGTCCGACGATGCTCACCAGGGATGGTCCGGGCCGCCCTCGGACTCCGAGTGGTAGCGCAGGGTCGGGCCGGGCCGGTAGCGCCCCAGGAAGGGCGGGCGGTGCGGGCCTTCGACGCAGCTCAGGAGGAACTCGGTGAAGGGGCCGGGGGCCTCGTGCCACTCCCCCTCCTCCGTCTCGACCACCACACGCCAGTCGTCGGGGTCCTCCTCCTCGGGAAGGAAGTAGTACATGGTGCCGCCCCCGTCCCCGCCCCACTGAATCAGACCACCGGGGTGGGGATGGAAGGGGAACGGGGTGCGCTCGGGGTCGTCGAGGTGCTGCCGAGCTGACATCGACCAGATCTGCTCCAGTTCGACCTGTGTCCCCTCGACCGGGCGGACGAGCCAGAAGAGATGGTCGAAGGAACCCGGCCCGTACAGGTCAAGGAAGGCCTTGTAGTCCGTCGGCAGGGCCACCCCGAGGTGTTTCTCGGCCGCCTCCCACAGCTGCGGTCGTGCCCAGCCCCAGCAGGGCGGCTCGCCCAGCAGCTCCCTCAGTCGCGCCGCCGCGGGCGTTGCTTGGTCGTTCATGAGGGGCACCCTGCCAGACCCCACTGTCAAGCCCTCGCCCCTCCCCTGTACGTCAGTCGCACACGCCCCGCTCTGGAGACCCGGCAATCCCGTGTACAGAAACCAACAAGGCCCAGGTTCCCGGTTCAGTACCGGTGACCTGGGCCTTTGTCGTACGACCTACTGGTGGGCGCGGACGGTTTCGAACCGCCGACATCTGCTTTGTAAGAGCAGCGCTCTACCCCTGAGCTACGCACCCGTGGAAGGGACAACAGCGTACATGGCCCACGGGGGGGATGCGGCACAGGGAGGTCTTCGGCGGGGCGGGGCGGGTGGGGGTGGCCCCACCTTCGAGGCGGTGGGTCGCACCCTGGTGACGGGGGGTAGCGGGGCCCTACGTTCGGGGGGGACCGTTGGTGTCCTCCCTGGGGGTTTGATCGTCATGGCCGTACGCCGCCGCCCGTTTGTCGCACTGCTCGCTTCCGGAGTCGCGGTGGTCGCGATCGCCGGTTGTGGGGGCGCCGATGCGAAGGGGGCTCCGGTGGAGCGGAAGGCGTTCGCGTTCGCCGGAGGGGCGCTCACCATCGACTCGGACGATTCCAAGCTGGTGATCACGCCCGCCGACATCGACGAGGTGCGGGTGGAGCGGCAGGTCGACGGGTGGGTGTTCATGGGGTCGGGGCCCGAGGCCAGCTGGAGGCTGGCGGACGGGCGGCTCACGCTGCGGGTGGACTGCGACGCGGTCGCCGCCAGCTGCGCGGCCGTGCACCGGATCCAGGTGCCCCGCAAGGTCGCCGTCACCGTCGAGGAGGACAACGGTGGCGTGGTGGCCGAAGGGTTGAGCACGCCGTTGAAGGTGCGGTCCGGCAACGGGAACGTGCGGGTGGTCGGAGCGACCGCGGACCTCGACCTCGGCAGCGACAACGGGAGCGTCGTGGTCGAGGGCTCCGTCACCGCGCCCCGGGTCACGGCCCGGTCCGGCAACGGTGACGTGCGGATCACCCTCGGGGCCGTTCCGCGCGCGGTCGACGTCGTCACCGACAACGGCGACGTCACGGTGGGCTTGCCCACGGCCGTGTACGAGGTGTCCGGCAGCAGCGGCAACGGTCGCGTCCGTCTCGACGTGCCCCGCGGCGACGGCAGCGGGCGCTCCGTGAACCTGCGGAGCAACAACGGTGACGTCACCGCCCGGACGGTGAACTGACCGGCCCGTGTGTTCGTCCTCACCGGGTGGGAGAATGAACCGGACCGGGCACGACGGACACAGCACGGGAGAGGTACGTGGCGGCGAGCGACGCAAGGGGCAGTGCGACGCCCAGGATTTCCTCCACGTTCCGGCTGGCGTGGGCGCTGCCGCTCCTGGTGGGTGCGCTGTTGCCGCAGTCCTTTGCGGGCGGCGGCACTCGGCGCTGGTTCGGCGGGCGCGGTGAGGGGCAGCGGGCCGAGGCGCAGGCCGCCAAGGACGCCGCCGCTGCCGCCTTCTACGAGCTGGACACCGCGCAGCGCGGCTTGCGCATCTCCATCGAGACGATCACTGCCGTGGACGGTTCGCCCGAGGCCCGTCGTGCCGTCGAGGGCTTCGAGGCCCTCGGGAGGCGGATCGACGAGGTCAGCCACGCTTACATCTCCGCCGTCGACGCCCACGACCTCGACCGGGACGAGCTGGACGCGGCCACGGCCGGTCGGGCCCGTTCCGAGCTGACCCGGGCCAAGGAGGAGCTGGACCGGGTGAAGGGGGAGTTGGACCGGTTCGAGGGGGGGCTCGGGCCGCTCCTCGGGCGGGCCGAGACGCAGCTTGCCCGGCTCGCGCCGGCCGTGGAGCGGGCCCGTCAGGCGCTGCGGGGTGCGAGCGGCGCCCTCGATGCGGTGCGGGAGGGCGGGCTGCGCGCCGATGACCTCGCCCTGCGCCTCGCCCAGCTGGGGCCCGAGTTGACCCGGCTCAACGAGGGGGCGGGGCAGCATGGTGTGGCCGAGACCCTGCAGCGGGCCGATCGGGTGCTGCGGGACGCCGAGGCGGTACGGGCCGAGGCCGAGCGGTTGCCCGGGCGGGCCGCCGAGATCGACCGGCGCCTGGTTTCGCTGCGTACCCGTACCGAGGCGCTGACCACCCGGACGGGGGGCGTCGAGCCCGTCCTGTCCGAGCTGCGGCGGCGTTTCTCGGCGGCTTGCTGGCAGGACCTCCAGCAGGTTCCCGAGCAGGCCGCCGCGTCCCTTCGGCAGGCCGAGGAGCGGTTGGCGGAGGCCGGGCAGGCGCGGACCGAGCAGCGCTGGCCCGATGCGACGTCGTTGCTCGCCACGGTCCGGGCGCTGCTGGACTCGACCGACGAGGCCGTCTCGGCCGCCGGGGAGCGGTTGCGGCGTCTGGACGCCGTCGCGAAGGACCCGAAGGCAGAGATCGACCGCACTCGGTTCGCGGTGCGGGACGCCCAGCGGCTGGCGATGGCGGGGCGGAACACGCCCGATCCGCGCCACGCCCGACCCCTCGACGAGGCAGTCGCCCGGATCGACCGGGCGGTGGAGGGACTGGAGGGGCGCCATCCGGACTACTGGCACTTCTTGGGCGAGCTGGAGGCCGTGCGCGCCACGGCCTCGCGGGTCGTCGGCCAGATCAGGGAGGAGCGGGGCTCCGGTCCGGGGCACTGAGGGTGGGGGCCGGGACCTGCTGTCGGAGGGCTCGCGCCGCTAGCCTGGTGGCATGCCTCGTTACGAATACCGCTGCCGCACCTGCGGCGACACCTTCGAGCTCAGCCGTCCCATGGCCGAGTCCTCCGCTCCGGCCGCCTGTCCGGCCGGTCACGACGACACCGTGAAGTTGCTGTCGGCCGTGGCCGTCGGCGGAAGCACCGCTGCCCCCGCGCGGGGTGCGGGGGGCGGCGGTGGCGGTGGGGGTTGTTGTGGTGGGGGTTGTTGCGGCTGAGCCCGGATCAGATGGCAGCTGCGGCCCGGAAGCGGCGGAGGATCTCCTCCCCCGCCGCCACTCCGCGTTCGGCGAGGACGTCGAGGTGGGGTGCGGTCCAGTCGCTGTCGGCGAGCTCTCCGTGGCCCGGGCGCCAGGCCCGGTCCGCGGCGAGCAGGAGGTCGGCGTCGAGGAGGGAGTCGCCGGCGGCCAGGGTGAGGGTGGCGCCGGTTCGGCGGGCGACCTCGCGGACGGCCGCGCTCTTGGTGAGCGGCTTCGGAACGGCGTAGACCTTGCGGCCCTGGAGGGAGACGGTCCAGCCGCGGCCGTCCGCCCAGTCGTTGAAGCGTTCCAGCCAGTCGCCGGGGAGTCGTTCCCGCTCGACGACGAGGTAGGCGAAGAGGTCCTCGGCCACCCGGTGCTTGCGCACCCAGGAGAGGTCCGTGGTGGCGGTGAGGTAGGCGCGGATCTCGGAGAGCGGGGCGCATTCGTCGGCGATCCTGCGCAGGACGGCGTCGTGCCAGTCCTGGTCGGGGACGCCGTCGACGAGGATGTGTCCGCCGTTGGCACAGATCGCGTACGCCGGTGCGGTTCCCGGGAGTTGGATGCGCTGGTACTGCTTGCGGGTGCGCGTCGTGGTGGGGACGAAGACGGTCTCGTCGGTGAGGCGCGCGAGGAGGTCCGCCGCGTCCTCGGTCATGTAGGAGAGCGGTTTGGACTCGTGCACCTCGACGCAGAGCAGTCGGGGCGCCTGGGCGTCGGGCATGCCGAGGGCGAGGGCCGCGGACGAGTAGATGAGGGTGCGGTCGAGGTCGCTCGCGACCAGGGTCCGGGCGTGCGTGGGTGCGCTCACTGGGACGCCACCGCCTTCCCGTCGGCGCCCGTCGCGCCCTTCGTGTACTGGGGGTGGATCAGCCCCACGCAGCTGTAGGGGAGTTGGTCGACCTCTTCGACGGGCACGCCGCGCTGCTCGGCGAGCAGGCGGACGTGTGCGAGGTCGGCGCCGGCGCCCCGCTTGGCGAGGATCTTCCAGGGGACGCGGCGCAGCAGGACGCGGGTGGTCTCGCCGACGCCCGGCTTGACCAGGTTGACGTCGTGGATGCCGTACTCCTCGCTGATCCGCTCGACGGCCGCCCAGCCCTCCCAGGTGGGGGTGCGGTCGGTGGCCAGGAGTTCCTTGACGTCCGTGTCGACGGCCGCGGCGACCTCGTCGAAGCGGTCGGCGACGGCGTCGAGGAAGGCCCGGGAGACATCGGCTCCGGCCAGCTCGCGGTAGAACTTGGCGCCGTGGAAGTCGTTCGGACCGATGAGGTCGGAGCGGAGGACGGTGCGCGATATCAGTCCGGAGACGGTGGAGTTGAGGCAGGCGGAGGGGATGAGGAAGTCCTCGCGTGTGCCGTAGGTGCGGACGCAGGAGCCGGGGTCGGCGAGGACCGCGATCTCCGGTTCGAAGCCCTCGAACCCGCCGATCGCTTCGGCGAGTTCGCGGGTGATGGCGCCCTTGCCGGTCCAGCCGTCGACGAAGACGACGTCGGTGGGGTCGTGGTGGGCGGCGAGCCAGCGCAGCGCGTTGGCGTCGATGCCGCGACCGCGGACGATGGAGACGGCGTAGTGCGGGAGGTCGAGGCCGTGCCGGGCCTGTGCCCAGCGGCGCATGAGGACGCCGACGGGGGTGCCGGCCCGGGCCAGGGAGACGAGCACGGGCCGGGGGGAGCGTTCGGCGAGGACGGTTTCGGTGACGGTGCCGACGGCGCGCGCCATCCGGGCGGCGGAGCTCTCCAGGGCGGCGTGGAAGAGTTCCTGGTAGCGGGCGCTGGGCTGGTACTCGACGGGGAGCGATTCGGCGTAGTGGGCGCCGCCGCTCTGGATGGCCTCCTCGCGTTCCTCGGTGGGGGCTTCGAGTTCGACGTCCGAGAGGTCCTGGAGCAGCCAGCCGACCTCTTCGGGGGCGTACGAGGAGAAGGCGGGGCCGCGGAGGGGCTCGGGCAGCATGGAGCTCCTTTCGGGAGCTTCGGGGGTGTCGGGCGCCTCGGGCGCTCCGGTGACCCGGGGCGCGTACGAGGGGACGACGGCGAGCACGACGTGCGGAACGTGCGCGGCGAGTCGGGCCAGCAGGCCGTCCGGTGCGTACAGGAACGGGGTGTCGGCGGCGGAGTCGACGACGAGCACGACGGCGTCGAATCCGGCGCCCGCCACGTTGTAGGCGTAGCGCTCACCGGGGCCGTCCGCGGGGTCGTCGTGGGCGGGGAAGACGATCCGGGTGCGGATCGCGTAGCCGGGGTCGTCCACGGCGAGGACGGGCGAGCGGGTGGTGGTGGAGTAGCGGACGTCGTGGCCGGCGGCCTCCAGGGCGGTGCCGAGGCGCAGCGGCGCGTACATCAGTTCCTCGCAGCCGAGGACGAGGACGCGGGGCCGGGGGCCTGCGGGGCGTGCTGCCGGCGGGAGGGCCAGGGCGATCGTGTCCGCCATGGTGGGCAGGGCCGCTTCCAGGCGTTCCCGGTGCTCGGTCGTGAAGCCGTGTCGGCCGCCGTCGGGCAGCCCCCCGGGCCATCCGAGCTCCACCCGCACGTGCGGCCCCCGGGGCGCCGGTGGGAGGGGCTCGGGGGGCGGTGCTGCGGGGAGGCCGGGGACGTCCCGGGCGGGGCCGGTCTCCGGTGCTCGTGCGGGGTCCTGGGTCCCGGGTGCGCCTTCGTGTTCCGCCACCAGGGCCTGGCCCTTCTCCAGGACGCCGTCCGGGAGGCGGACCGTGCCGGCCGCGCCGGCTATCAGGTCGATGCGGGCGCCGATCTCGGTCGCGAAGGCGTCCAGGCGGTCGTGGTCGGCGGCGGACCGCATGTCGACGAGGGCCACGACGACGTACCGCTCCCGTGGGTGGTCCTCGTGCAGGGCGCGGATGGTGTTGAGGACGGTGTTGCCGGTGGAGAACTCGTCGTCGACGAGGACCAGCGGCCCGTTGCCCGCGAGGAGCTTCGGGTCCTCGGGCAGCAGCAGGTGGGAGGTGGCGTGGGAATGGGACTCCTCGAAGCCGCCCGCGCGGACGACGCCGGCCACCGGTCGCCGGGTGGAGTGGAGGTAGGGGGCGGGGCCGAGGCCGTCGGCGACGGCGTGTCCCAGGGCGGTGGCGGTCTCCGCGTAGCCGAGGACGACGGACCGGGCGGCCTCCTCGTCGCCGAGGAGTTCGCGGACGCGCCGGCCGAGGTCGAGGCCGGAGCCGTACACGACGGAGGGGCGCTGCGGCACGTGCTTGCCGAGCACGCTGGAGACCAGCAGGTGCGCGCGTTTGGGGTTGCGGCGCAGTGCGAGGCCCAACAGGGCCGGTAGCGCCTCGTCGCCGATCAGTTCGACGCCCAGTCGCTCCGCGACCCACGTTCCGGTCCACACCACGTCGTCAATGTCCCTTCGTCAGCCGGCGAGCCCGGCGGTGAGCAGATCCACGAAGCCGACGTCCTCCCTGGCGACGCCGAATGCCTCGGCGCGCAGGAGGGTGCGCTCGGCCCACGCGCGATGCGGCTTCACCTCGTTCATCTTGTTCGTGTACGCGGAGCGAAGCACTCCGCCCCCGTCCCGTTCGGGTCGGAGGATGTCCTGGGCGTCGCTCCACTCCTCGTGGCTGACGACGGAGAGGGCGTGCACCGGCACCACGTGGGTGGGGTGGATGCAGGTCTTGCCGAGGAGGCCGTTGGCCCGGTCGAGTTCGATCTCGCGGAGCAGTCCGTCGAGGTCGTGCTCGATGAGGGCGGTGCGGAGGTCTTCGGCGCGGCCCTCCAGGAAGGGGCTGCGGCGCAGCTGGGGCTTGAACATGCGCTCGCCGGGGCGGAAGTACTCCCAGACGGGTCCGGTGACGGTGAAGCCGGTGCCGTCGGAACGACCGAGGACGTTGACGACGTCGGCGATCACGCTCGCGACGATCTTGACGTCATAGGCCGTCATGTCGGGCGAGCGGCGGAGCCCGTAGGCGGAGCAGAAGTCGGTGACGCCGAGGCGGAGGGCGAGGACGCGGTCGCGGTACTTGTTGGTGATCGAAGCGATCCCGGCGAGGGTCTCGGCCCGGGTCTCCAGGTGGAGGAGTTCGGGGGACTCCAGGACGGGCATGGCGAAGAGGGGCCTGCCGCTCGTCTGCTCGGCCTGGGTGAGCGCTTCGAGGAAGGGGCGTCCACGGTGCTCGGTGAATTTGGGAAGTACGAATCCGGACAGCAGTCCGATCGAGTCTCCGAGGCGGTCGACGAGGTCGGTGATCTGGTGCGGCTCCCGGATCCGGATGAAGAGCAGGGGCAGCGGGGTGGCGTCCGCCGCGGCTCCGGCCGCGAGGTCGGCGAAGTGCCGGACGAGGTTGGCCTCGCCCGCCTCGACCTCGGCGTCGCTGATGGAGTCCTCCAGGCAGAGGACCATGGAGACCACTCCGCGCCGGGCTTGTTTGCGGACGGCGTCGGCGAGCTGGGGCCGGGTGGCCGGGCTGTAGAGGGTGGCCCCCAGGGCCACGGCAAGCGTACGGGCGGGCGAGTCGGCCGTGAACTCGGCCGGCTCGCGGTGGAACAGTCCTGCCCGCACAGCGGGCGGGAGGTGCCCGAAATGACGCATGTAAATCCCCCGTCTGCCTCTCCAGGCCCTGATGAGATGTGGCCGGTAATAGTACGTAGGTGCGGGTGTCCGGAGTTCCCTCCATGCATGACATTCAGGTAACTCGTCAGCATCCGTCTCCCCTTCCCGCCTTCGATGGTGCCCCCGCGTTGTCCGCGGGTCGGGCGGGAGGGCAGGATTGCGGTCATGACGCACGCGATGCTGAAGGGCTCCAACGTCCCTCTCGACACCGCGGCCGTACGGGCCGTGCTCTGCTGGACCCCGGGCCCCGGGGTCCCCGACGTGGATGCCTCGGCCCTGCTCGTCGGGCCTTCCGGGCGTGTGCGGTCCGACGAGGACTTCGTCTTCTACAACCAGCCGCGCCACCCCTCGGGCCTGGTGCGGCACCTGCCGAAGAAGCGGGTCTCCGAAGGGCTGACGGACACCCTGGAAGCCGATCTGGCCGGGCTCGACGATTCGGTCGACCGGGTGGTGGTCGCGGCGTCCTCCGACGGCGGCACCTTCCGGTCCGTCTCCGACCTGCGGATCCTGCTGTACGACGCGGCGGCCGGGCCCGAGCAGGAGCCCTTGGCCCTGTTCGACGTGACGGCGGAGACCGGCGAGGAAACGGCGGTGATCTGCGGGGAGCTCTACCGCCGCGGGGACGGCTGGAAGTTCCGCGCGGTGGGGCAGGGCTATCCGACGGGGCTCGTGGGCCTCGCCACGGACTTCGGCGTCTCGGTCGACGAGGACGCCGACGAGGAGGCCGCGCCGAACGCCCCGGGCTCCGAGGACGTCCTCTCCGAAGCCCGGGCGACCGCGGCGGCCGAGGAGTCGCACGCCACCGGTTCCGCCTCCCCCGACCTCGACGCGACCGTGGTCCACCGCCCCGTGCCGCCGCAGCCGGCCGTGCCTCCGATGCCGGACCGGGCACCCTCGTACGGCTATCCGCAGCGGCCGGAGAGCGCCCCGGCACCGGCGTACGGCTATCCGCAGCCGGTGGCCGCTCCGGAGCAGAACCCGGTGTCGGAGTTCCGGATGCCACCGATGGGTCCCCAGTTCGTCCGCACGTGACCGCAGGGCGCTACGCCTTGGTCTTGTAGCCGCGCCCCCACTGGAGTCCCCAGCCGTAGAGCCGGTCCAGTTCGGCCTGGAAGCCGTACACGAAGCGCACCTCGCGGCGCACCATCAGCTCGCCCTTGACGGTCTCCATCGAGAAGACCGCGCAGGAGCGGGCCTGCGGGGCGCGCTCGTCGAGTTCGACCTCGATGCGGGGGCCGTTGCTCGGGTAGAGCGTGACCTTGGCGTGCGTGCGGTCGAAGGCCGGCGTCTGGTCGTAGATGTACGCGAAGAACAGCAGCCGCTTGATCTCGTCCTTGTGGTCCAGGTTGACGAAGATCGTCTCTCCCGAGGAGCCGCCGAAGCGGTCGTCCCCGCTCAGCTTCACGTACGGGGCGGCGTTGAGGTCGCCGAAGAAGTCGCCGAGCGGCTGCACGACGCCCTTGCTGCCGTCGGCGAGCTCGTAGAGGCAGCCGAGGTCGAGGTCGACGTTGACCATGCCCTGGGTGTGGGCCTGGACGACCTCGGGCTTGAAGAGCTGGGAGGGGTTGCGCAGCAGTCGCCCGCTCTGACGGGATCGTCCTTCGATGTCGGAGCTGCGCATCCGCCAGGAGAGGTTCACCCGCAGGTTGCCGCTGGCGGCGCCCTGCTTGGTCAGCGAGACGGACGGGCGCCGTTTCGTCAGGTCGATCGCGTTCGACGCCGCGCTGCCCGAATCGAACTGCGCCGCCCTCCCCGGAAAAAGGTTGTCCCAGAAGGCCATGCCGCCTTCACCCCCACTGATCGTCATTGCCGCGCACACGCCTGCGGGGCGGCGGGTGCACCCGCCGCCCCGCAGTGAAGCGTTCCTCGTTGCCGGGGGCGTCACACCCCGGACGGCACCTCGGTCTTGTCGTCCGAGGAACCCGAGCCGCCCTCGGCCGCCGCGAGCGCCCTGTTGCGGCGGACGGAGGACCAGAAGGACCAGGCGATCAGGACGACGCCGACGAGGCCGGTGATGACCTCGTTGATCTCGTACTGGATGGTGACCATCAGGATCACGGCCAGGGCGCCGATGGCGTAGTGGGCGCCGTGCTCCAGGTAGACGTAGTCGTCGAGGGTGCCCTGGCGGACCAGGTAGACCGTCAGCGAACGGACGTACATGGCGCCGACGCCGAGGCCGAGGGCCATCAGGACGATGTCGTTGGTGATGGCGAAGGCACCGATGACGCCGTCGAAGGAGAAGGACGCGTCGAGGACCTCCAGGTAGAGGAACATGAAGAAGGCGGCCTTGCCGGCGAGCTGGACAGCGGAAACCTTCTTGCCGCTGCGCTGGGCCTCTTCCTCGGCCTCGTGCTCGCGCTCCTCTTCTTCCTCCAGCCGGTTCTCGAAGTAGCCGGAGAGGCCGCCGACGACGAGGTACGTGATGAGGCCGGCGATGCCGGAGATCAGGACCGTCTGTGCCTTGTCGACGTGTGCGCCGCCGTGCTGGTGGGCGTGGGTCGCGAAGGTCATCGAGGTGATGAGCAGGATGATCAGCGCGATGCAGACCGACAGCATGTCGACCTTGCCGAGCTTGGCGAGCGGACGCTCGATCCAACGCAGCCACTGGATGTCACGGTCCTCGAAGATGAAGTCGAGGAAGATCATCAAGAGGAACATGCCACCGAAGGCGGCGATCGACGGGTGCGCGTCGGTCACCAGCTCCTGGTACCTGTCCGCATCGTTGAGCGCGAGGTCAACGGCCTCGATCGGGCCGATCTTCGCACTGATGGCGACGATCACGACGGGGAAGACGAGGCGCATGCCGAAGACGGCGATGAGCACGCCGATCGTGAGGAAGATCTTCTGCCAGAAGGCATTCATCTTCTTCAGGATTCCGGCGTTGACCACGGCGTTGTCGAAGGAGAGCGAGATCTCGAGAACGCAGAGGATCGCAACGATCCCGAAGGCCTCCCAGCCTCCGTAGAGCACCGCCGCCGCCAGACCGAGGGCAGTGATCGCGAACGACCAGCCGAAGGTTTTCAGAATCACTGTCTACCCCATCATGAAATTACATGGCTTTACGAAACGTTGACCCCGAAGTCTAGAGCGATGCCCCGGAGGCCGGACGCGTACCCCTGGCCAACGGCACGGAACTTCCATTCGCCGTTGTACCGGTAGAGCTCGCCGAAGATCATTGCGGTCTCCGTGGAAGCGTCCTCGGAGAGGTCGTAGCGGGCGAGTTCCTGCCCGTCCATCTGGTTCACCACGCGGATGAAGGCATTGCTGACCTGGCCGAAGCTCTGACCTCGGTTGTCGGCATCATGGATGGACACCGGAAAGACGATCTTGTCGCAGTGGGCCGGCACCTTGGTGAGGTCGACGATCAGGGACTCGTCGTCGCCTTCCCCCTCCCCGGTGAGGTTGTCGCCGGTGTGTTCGACCGACCCTTCGGGGCTGCGGAGCTGGTTGTAGAACACGAAGTACTCGTCCCCGAGCACCCGGCCGGCCTGGCACAGCAGGGCGCTGGCATCGAGGTCGAAGGGGGCTCCGGTGGTGGAGCGCGCATCCCAGCCGAGCCCCACGAGGACCTGGGTGAGGTTGGGTGCGGCCTTGGAGAGGGAGACATTGCCTCCCTTGGCGAGCGTGACGCCCATGATCGGGTTCCTCCCCGGTGGTAATGAGGCACGTCCGGGGGCCCCCCGGACCGGGGGCGGCGGGCCGGTGGGACGGGTCGGGGCACACGGTTGCGCCCCAGTACGGCGCGCTGCCGCCCCCGCCCGAGGGGGTACCCCGGGCCCCGGGGGCGGACATACACA
>NZ_JBHYMF010000197.1:0-12069 GCF_042742855.1 Streptomyces sp. NPDC058877
GGGTCTGACGGTACGGCTAGTGGGGCCTCCAGTATGGGAGTTGGGGGGGAGCGCGGGGCGCTCCCGGCGGGTCCGCTGCGCTCCCCCGCCTGACGGTCCTTCCGGCTGCGCCTCCAGTCCCTTGGGACCCGCTGGCGCGGGCCTGGCTGGCTGTGAGGGGGTGGGGGTCGCTCGTTCGTGTGGGTTCCAGTGTAGTGCGTGCATCAGGTTGATGCAGCATGTACCGTTGACGGAAACACAGGACACCCCCCAACCACCTGGGCGGGGCGCGCTATTTGATGAGTGGTCAGCGCCGGTATTTTGCACCCCTACTCAGGCGAGGAATTACGAAATTGGGACGCTGTGAACCTCAGCCACAGAACGGTACCCCGGATATCGGAAAGGGTGAATTCCGGCGTGCGGAGGTACGCGAGCCGAACGGCCCCCAGGGCCGGGCGGCGGAACCGATCACCGGCACCAGCCACGCTTCCTCGCTTTTGAGCGTCACGGTCGGCACCACCCGAGACTCAGAGCCGCTGCTGCCGTCCACGACCCGCAGAGGAACGACGGGGCCGCACGCGAAGCCGCGCGCGCCACGACGGGGTCCGGTCCGCGGGCTCTCGTGCTGCTGCTGATGGGCCGATCCCACGGCGTGGCGATGCTTGATCGCGGAGGGGAGAGTCGGTATCACGCGCGCGCACGCTCTAGAGACAAGAGCTTCACGTTTTCGCAGGTCAGAGAGCCGAGTTCAGAGAGATATGTCAGTCCGGGGCTGACATATCTCCGTCGCGACGTCAGCCGTTCCTGACCCATCAACATCGTTTCGTGGCAGTAGTGCCACGAAACAGCGCACGGTGCGGCAGCGGGAGGTTCGGGCCCGAACCGGAAGTGGAGGTCAGTCCTGGGCTGACGTACGGGTGACTTCCGTGTCGGTGCTGCCGCGTTTTGGTGGCACTACTGCCACGGTTCTCCGCTATGGTTCTGACAACATGACGATCAAGGAGGCAGCGACCCTATGAGCTCAGGGCCCCTGGACGGCAGCGCAGCGCCGAAGCTGCCCGGCGCTCCGTCCCGTCGGCGGCGGCGCCCGAAGCCGCCGCCCACCGCCTACAACCGGTCCTCCGGCTCCACCATCGAGCTGCCCGCCGGCCACGCCGCCCAGGTCTTCCCGGTCGGCTCCAGCACCGGCTTCATCGGCGAGGCGTTCTCCATGGACAGCTTGGAGTTCATGCGCTGGGCTGCCGTCCGCTACGACAGCGACCGGTTCGTGCTCGTGGTGCTGTTCCACCTGATGGGTTCCCAGAAGCCCGGCGGGCTGATCGAGGCCAAGCATGAGGACGTCGCCGCAGACCTCGGATACAGCCGCTCTCACATCAGCCGCGTCTTCAACACCCTGGAGACCGACGGCGCGCTGCGCAGGGTCCAGCGCGGCCTCTACCAGCTCAACCCGGCCGCGTCGCTCAGGGGCGGGCTCAGGGAGCCGGAGAAGGGCGCGAAGAAGCGCTCCAAGACGGGCATGAGCGACAGGGTGGAGCAGCTGGACCTGCTGCGCGAGATCATGAATGACCCGGACGCACCCGAAGCGTTCCGGGCGATGGCCGCTCCCGGCGCAAAACTGGAAGTGCGCAGGGAGTCGGATGGGGAAGGGAAGACCACGTCATGACGTCCGCTGCCGAGGAATGGGTTCCGCGCCGCAACGTGCTGTGGGGGAGCTTCAACGGTCTCGCGTACGTGCCACGGCTGCCTCCCACCGCCTACACGCTGCTGCTGCACATGATGACCGAGCAGGAGCCCGGCGGCCTGGTCGTCGCCACCCACGATGAACTCGCGGCCGGTCTCGCGATGGAGCGCGGCATGATCAGCCGCGCCATGCAGCACCTGGTCGCCGCCCGGCTCGTCACCGTGGTCCGCCGCGGCCGCTTCCAGCTCCACCCGATGATCGCCGCGTTCAACGACCCCCGAGAACAGCAGCGAGCCGTCAAGGCGCTGCCCCGGGACATGCGCCTGGACGCCGGCGACTTCGAAGACGAGTACGAGCGTCGCTTCCAGCTCCACCTGGACGAGAAGGCCCGCAAGGCCGAAGCCAAGGCCAAGGGCAACGTCACCCCCATCACCAAGACGACCCGCCTCAAGCGCGTCCACTGACCCGGCTGCCCGGCCGGGCAGCCCGGCGCCGCACCCCCTGGTGCGGCGCCGTTTGCGTGCCCGGAGCAGTACATCGTTCCCCTCCAGGGGAAAGCGCAGGTCACGGGCAGGGGCGGTCGGTGATCGGTAGCACCAGCGGAACCGTCTTGTTCTAGTTCTCCAGAACACGGGCGGCCTGGCACCAGCGAGGCGCACATCGTTCCCCTGGAGGGGAAAGGCGCAGGCGGCGCGGTGCGTACGGGCGTTCCCGGGGTGGAGCTCCGCGCGCCGCCTGCCCGGGGGCCGGCCGTCGCGGTAGGAGTGCAGGGTGACGTACGACTTCGGCCTCCACTTCAGCCAGGAGCTGGGCAACCGCTTCGGCCCGGACCCCGACAGCTGGCCCTCGACCGCAGAGCGGGTCACCCCGTTCCTCGCGATCGTCGTGAACGCCCTGGGCGCGGACGAGGGGCAGCGGTGGTTCGAGACGGCCCGCAAGGCCCACCTACGCGTGACCGAGGCGGAGCGCGACCGCAGCTACCACTTCGGCTTCGCCCACTACCTCGACACGGCGACCGGGGCGCACGAGGACGTCACCCTGCCCGTGCTCGCGGCCTTCGAGGCGCTGAAGGCCGCGTACACGGTCGCCCGCTACGGAGACGGCCCGGACGTCGACGTGTACTTCGAGGGCGCGGCGCAGGCGTGCTCACGTCTGGCTGCTGCACGCCGCGAACGCGTGCAGCAGCTGGAGCAGGGCCGGGAGAGGCGCTCGGCCGCTGCACGGTGAGGCCAGCCTTGCTGCACGAGCAGCACCCGTGTGCCGCCCGGGTCGGGCGATGCTGCACCGGGCGCGCGGCGGACCGGTGCAGCACCCGGGCCTTGCACCCTTCCGCTGCCCTTGCGCCCTTCACCACCAGGAGCAGCAGCCCGTGCAGCACGGCGGGCAGCAGGCCGGAGGGTGCAAGGCGCCGACTAGTGCCGGAGAGCCTCGCCGGGAGGCCGCCGGGGCCGTGCGAGCGGGCCAGGGCCGGGCACCGTCTTGCACCCCAATGTAGGTAAGTAGTTGTAGTACCTACGTGCGGGTAGAACTTTCTTCCCCCTGAGAACGGAGCTCGCGACCGGGAGAGCGAGAACATCAGCGCCGGAGACGAGCCGCGGTACGTCGGCCGGCGCACCGCGGAGGCACCCGGGCCGCACGAAGCGCTGTACGCCGCTGTGAGGGCACGGGAGGCCCGTGATCACCGCTCGGGAGCCCGGAACGGCTCAGAGAGCCACAGGGAGCCGCACAGCGCCGGGAAGGATCATCTACGCCCCGAGCTGACCGCGCCGTGGCGTGTTCCGTCCGGCCGTGCGATTACTGCGCACCAGAACCACCGACCGCATCACCCATCCGCGACAGCGAGGTTTTCCACAGCCTCGACTACCGGTACCTCGCCTACGGCGGATGACAAGCGCGCACCCGTCATCAGGTCAGTCAGTCCTAAGTCTTCCTCTTACGCGAGCGATCCCTCACCAACCGGCGGACCCGATCCCTCACCAACCAACGAACATGCCGTCGCGGGTCAGACCTCGAGGTACGCGACGACGACCACGGTCCGCAGAGCGGTCACCCAGTACAGGAGGCGTACGCGCTCGACCTCGTCGGCGTACTCGCGCAGCTGGGGGCCGGCGGTGTCGCCGGGGATCGGCTCGCCGACGTCGGGGACGACGGAGACGACGACCAGGGCGCGGTCCAGGGCGTGGATCTCCGCCTCGCTGGTGATGTTCTCCAGCTGCTTGGCGGCGGAGTCGGAGAAGGCGATCCGGGCGCGAACGGGCGTGGGTCACCACGGTATCGGCCGCACGGCCGCTGTGGGCCCGCTCTGCTCAGTCGGGCACGGGGCTCGCGGCCGCGGCTCCTTCGACCTTGAGGCACCAGGGCTCGCCCGCGCACTGCCCGCCGAGGCCCGGCTCGGGGCAGGTGCAGTCCGGCTCCCGTCGCGTCACCTGCGTGATGAGGTAGAGGCCCGGGGTCATCTTGGCGATGCGCAGCTTCTGGACCTTCGCGGTGGCTTCTTGGATCGAGGCGGCGTGGGTGGTGTAGATCAGGGTGGTGGCGCCCGGGTGGGACGGGTCGGTGCACCGCGCCACGACCTGGTAGTCGTGCTTCGTCATCGCGTCTCCAGGGTTCTGCCGGTGGTCACTCCGGGAATTCTTCCGCACTCGTCGGCCCGCCCGGAACGGATCGCGACGGTTACGTTCCGTATGGATCTCCCTTGACACCCCGGATTTCGGCCCTGGAGGGGGTCTCAGCACCCTCCGGACCCCACCAAACGGACATAACAGACAGAACTCGGGGCGGTGTGACAGTTCTCGCGGGGAGCGTGACACCCATGTCACGCTCACTCTCCGTTAGCGTGACATGGATTCCGGGCGGTTGCGGCCGGGGTCAGCTGGCCTCGGGACGGGCACGGGCGAGGAAGACGGCGAGCGCGCCGGCGGCTTCGGGCTCGGTGGTGGCGAGCCGGGCCGCGAACGCCAGCTCGTCGACGTCGGCGCCGGGGACCAGGCGGGCGAGTTCGGCGAGCAGCGCGGCATGGGCGAGGACCGGCGGGGTGAGAAGGCCGGCGGCGGCTTCGCGGGCGGCCGGGTCGCAGTAGTGCCCGAGGTGCGCGGCCAGGGCGTGCGCGAGCCAGGCGTCGACGTCGGCCTGGACGTATCCGCCGGCTCGCCGGGTGAGCTCGTCGCGGACGGCTTCGTCGCCTTCGGCCGGCTCGGCCTGGTGCAGGGTGCCGAGATCGCGCAGCGCCTGGAGCTCGTCGGCGCGGGTCGCGACCCGGGCGGCCTCGCGGATCTCGGCTTCCCGGGCGGCGGCGGCCGCGGCTTCGGCGGCGAGTTCGGCCTGGACGACGTCGTCGGTGTCCGGGTCGTAGACGGTGCCCGACGGCGCGGCGGTGAGCAGCTGGTCGAGGCGCTCCCATTCCGCGAGCTCCGCCCGCCCGCGGACGTCGTCGGTCAGGCCCTCGTGGCGGGAGTCCTGCCGCGCGTCGAAGCGGGCGTCGTCGAGTGCCGCCGCGACGGCGCCCGCGTCCATCCCCTTCGCCCGGCGCCGTACGACGCGGCGGCCGATGCGGGCCGGGTCGACCGGCTCCCGGGGCGCGGCGACGCGCGGGGCGAGCGGGCGGCGGGTGCGCGAGGGCGGCCAGGGCAGGGTCATGATCGGCCTCGTATTCGTGGTGCGGATTTTCGGAGCGGGCCGCCGTCAGAGCGCTGTGTGACGGCCCGCTGGTGAGCCGAAGCTCAGGAGTTGTCACCAGCGGGACCGGCCGAGCTGGCGAATGAGGACGGTCGAGGCAGTCTGGTTGTCACCAACGAGGCATCCGACTTGTCACAGACGTTCATTCAGCAGTCTTTCTGTCACCAGAAACGAAGATCGGGAGCCCGAGGTTCTTTCTGGCGCTTCGATGAGCTCATGGCCGCTACACGTGCTGAGTCGGGAAGGGTAGCCGAAGCCGCTGACACCGGGGCCGTCTGGTCGCATCGGTGCAGCTGGGAGGACCTTTTCGTGCAGACGGACGTCGACGCGGGCAGGTCCGGCCTGGATCTGGGCGACGGCTGGACGAGACGGTGGGCGGTCTCGTGGCGGGCCGGCGGGGACGATGCCTCCTGCTCGGTGCACGATCTCGTACAGGAGCCGGTGCTCACGAGCGACCCGATGCGGCACTTCACCTGGCGCCGGGACCAACGGCACCGTCCTGGCCTGCAGTTCCTGACCAGCACCGGCCGGCACCACGGCGCGGAGAGCCTGGAGGAGAGCCGGGTGCTGCTGGCCCTGGACTTCGCCGGCGACGTGGTCGACGTCGTCTCGCAGCCGCTGAAGATCTCCTTCGCCACCTGCGGGAAGCGCCGCGCCCACACCCCTGACTACCTCGCGGTGACCCGCCGCGGCGTCTGGCTGATCGACGTACGCCCCGAGCCTTTGATCAAGGAGCCGGACCGGGAGTCGTTCGCCGCGGCCGCCGAGGTCGCCGTCGCCTGCGGCTGGCGCTACGCGGTGGCCGCCCGCTGGCGCGAGCACGCCTTCGCGGGCCTGGACGCGATGGCGTCGCGGCGCCGGCTGAGGTCCGATCCGCTGGCTCTTCGGCCGGTGCTGCTCGCCGAGGCGGCGGGCGGGCGGTGGTTCGGCGAGCTCGCGGCGGCGACGGGCTGCGAGCCGGTCGCCCGGGCCCAGCTGTTGCACCTGCTGTGGTCCCGGAAGCTGGGCATCGACCTGGCCGGCCCGCTCCAGGACCGCTCGCTCGTCATGCCCGCCGGGGAGGCAGGCCGGTGACCGCGGCGGCGGTCCTGGACCTTTCCCCCGGCGCCGGGCTGGTGCTGGACGGTACGGAATGGACGGTCGAGCGCCGCGAACCGCACCTGGGCCGGGTGCAGTTGGTGAAGGACGACGGCACCCGCGAGCGGATGACCTTCCGGTTCCTCGCCAACCATCCGCAGTGCCGGCCGTCGTCGCGGACGTCGGCGGCGGGGGCCGACCGGGGCCGCCAGCGCAAGGCGACCGAGGACCTGAAAACGGGCCGGCTGGAGCTGACCGAGCTGCGGATGGCCCACCTGCTGGAAGTGGCGACCGGGTTCCGCTCCGGCGACCCGTTCCACCCGGGCCCGGGTGAACCGAGGGCCGAGTACGACCCGGCGACGACGACGCTCACCGAGCGCCGGCACACGAAGGTGGCGGAGCTCGCGGCCCTGGACCCGCAGCACGCAAGGCTGCTGGGGCTGGGCTCGGTCGGCTACCGCACGCTGATCCGGTGGGAGAACGCCCGCCGCCGGTTCGGGCTGGTCGGCTGCGCGGACGACCGCTGGTTGCGCCGCAGCGGCGGGACTCGCACGGTTTCCGAGCCGGTGCGGGAGGCGGTCCTGGCGGTCCGCGAGGAGACGCAGCGGATGGCGAAGGTGTCGATGCGGACGAAGGACCGCATGATCCGCCAGTACGTCCGCGAGGAGTTCGGGCCCGAGACGAAGGTGCCCAGCTACGACACCCTGCGCCGGCTCTGGCAGGAGTGGTTCGGCCCCGGCGGCGCCCGTCAGCGCTACGCTCGGTCGGCTGATCTGCCGGAGTCGCAGGGGCACGTCCTGGTGCACCGGCCGGGCCAGGTCGTCGCTCTGGACACCACGGTGCTGCCGGTGATGGTCCGCGAGCACGTCTTCGGCGATCCGGTGAAGATGCACCTCACCCTGGCCCTGGACGTCTGCACGCACTCGCTGGTCGCCTTCCGGCTGACGCTGGTCTCCGACACCTCGGTGGACGTCGCGATGGTGCTGCGGGACGTGACGATGCCGCTGCCGATGCGGGCGGACTGGGGCGAGGACCTGGAATGGCCCTACCCCGGCCTGCCCGCCGCGGTGGTGGCGGAGTTCGCCGGGCACGCGGTGGCCGGCCTGCCGTTCTTCACCCCGGAGACGGTGACCACCGACCACGGATCGGTCTATCGCAACCACCACCTGGTCGAGGTCGAGCGGGTCCTCGGCTGCCAGGTCCTGCCCGCGCGGGTGCTGCGGCCGACCGACAAGGCCGCCGTCGAGCGGGCCTTCGGCGTGATCAGGCAGCTTTTGTTCGAGCACCTGGTCGGCTACACCGGCGTTGACGTCGCCGACCGCGGGGCCGACCCGGCCGCGGACGCGGTGCTGACGGCTGACCAGCTCGAGCACCTGATCGCGACCTGGATCGTCGGCGTCTGGCAGAAGCGCAAGCTGGGCGAGTACGCCCCGGCCTGGGATCCGGATGGCTCGCACAGCCCGAACTCGCTGTTCGCGGCGTCGTTCGCGCAGACCGGCTTCGCGATGGACATCCCCTCCCCGGAGCTGTTCTACGAGCTGCTGCCCGCTCACTACGTCCGCATCGACAAGCGCCGCGGGGTGAAGATCCGCGGACTTTGGTACGACGACCCGGACGTCCTGCGGGACTACCGCGGCGAGCTGTCGACGCGGGGTGGCAAGCACAAGGGCAAGTGGCTCATCCGCCGCGACCCGCGGGACCGGCGCCAGGTGTTCTTCCAGGACCCGATCAGCCATGCCTGGCACCCACTGCCCTGGACGGGGATGCCCCGGGCCGGGCAGATGCCGGCCTTCGGGGACGCGCGGGCCAGCGCCCTGCTCGCGAAGGCCGCCGCGGCCGGGCTGAAGCCGAAGTCGGACACCGAACTGCTGCCGGTGCTGCTGGAACTGATCGGCTCGCACATCCCGGTCAGCAAATGGCCGACCCAGATGAAGAAATCCCAGCGCACCGAGCACGCCCGCGCGACGCACCAGGCCAAGGCCGCGCAGACCGACCGGCCGCCGAGCCCGCCGGCCCCGGCCCCACAGCCCGCCCCCACTCCTGCTCCTGCTGGGAAGGGGACGGCGACGGTGCTGAGCTGGCCGGGCCGGGCCCGCCAGACGCAGGACGCGGTCGCCGGGGAACGGCGCCGGCGACGGGAGGCCGTCCGGCCCGCGCCCGTCCCGCCGCCCGAGCTGGGCCACAGCTTCCGGGCCCGCAGCGTGTTCGTCCTGCCCGAGGACGACCTGGAGGAGGACCGTGGTGGACCAGACGACGCCGGATGAACACGCGGTCGTTCCCTTCCTGCGGGCCGGTCCGCCGCCGGACCGCACCCGCTGGGAGGGCTGGCAGCAGTGGCGGAAGATCCGCGGCACCTTCGTGCCCGCACCACGGCTCACGCTGGCGGACTACCAGAGCCTGAGCCCCCGGCGTCGGGCCTTGCACGACCTGCACCGGACCGCGACGCACGTCAACATGCGGCTGCAGGAGACGCCGATGAGCGCGCGGGTCGCGAACCTGATGCGCGGTCGGCTGCAGAACAACGCGGTGAAGTTCATGCCCGGCACCCGCGACGGCCTGATGATCAACGGCGGCGGGTTTCAGGGCAAGACCGAGACCGCCTGCGACGCGGCCGCGTCCTTCGAGGACGTCTGGCGCGAGGTCCACCACCAACTGCTGCCCGGCCCCACCCCCGGCACCCGGGACGTGTTCGTGCCCGTCGCCTACTGCCGCCTGCCGGTCCGCGCGACACCCAAGGGCCTCTGCAAGGCGATCTTGAACGTCTACGGCAACCCGCACCCCGGAACCCTGGACGACCTGGTCAGAGCGGTGCGGGACGCGATCCGGGACCATCACACCACCGCTCTGCTGATCGACGACATCACCCGGCTCCGGCTCCACCGCGAGGACGACCAGGACACCCTCGACCTGATCCGCGAACTGATGGACCTCAACGTCACCCTGATCCTGATCGGCGTGGACATCCCCGGCTCCGGCCTCCTGCGCGGCGCCTACGTCGACCAGCGCACCGGACAGTGGGTCTTCCCCGACCACGGGCGAGGCGGGCGGCACCACGCCGCGGCCGCCACGCAGACCGGCCGCCGATTCGACATGGTCGATCTCGATCCGTTCGACTACTCCACCCCGGTCGGCATCACCGCCTTCCTCGACCACCTGGCCGGCATCGAGGACCAGCTGCGGCTCCTGCGGTCCTTCGAAGGCATGCTGACCACCGGCGAGATGCCCGAGTACCTCTTCGGCCGCACCTGCGGGATCGTCGGCCTGCTGCGGCGACTGGTCGAGGACGGCTGCACCGAGGCGATCCTCACCGGCGAAGAACGCCTCACCCCCGAACTGCTCGCGAAGACCACGATCCACCTCGGCAACCTGGACGACCTCGACCCCGGGGCCGGCGAGGTCCCCGACATCCCGCAGAACACCGTCCCGCCCGCGAAGACCCGCCGCGGACGCGGACGCAACACGGTCCTCGACGACCGCGGAAACAGGCCGGCCGCGGGTGACTGACATGCCGATGAGCCCCGGGCGGCGGCCCTTCGGACTCAGCCTCGACCCGCTGGAGGGCGAGTCGCTGGCCGGTTTCGCCCTGCGTCTGGCCCACCGCCTGCACATCTCGCCCCACGAGCTCGCCCGGCTGACCGGCCTGACCGAACAGGACCGGCTCGGTCGGGCCCGCGCGTCACTCTCGACGCGGCTGACACCGGCCGAGATCAAGAACTTCGCCGCCACCACCCGCCTGGACCCCCGCGAGGTCCGCGCGATGACGCTGGAACCTCTCGCCTCCCGCTATCCGCCAGCGGCCCGCAGCGTCGCCAACGTCCGGGCCGGCAACGTCTACTCCATGCACGCGGACCGATGGCTGTTCCCCACCACCGCCCGCTACTGTCCTCGCTGTCTCGCCGGCGACGGCTCCGACATCCAGCACGCCCACGGCGGTCCCTGGCAGATCCTCTGGCGCCTTCCCGTCGTCTTCGCCTGCCCGCGCCACGAGGTCTTCCTGGAACACCTCTGCCCTCGCTGCCAAAAGCCGGTCAACTTCAGCAACCGGGCCCAGTTGTTTCCCCGTCCCGCCGCCTCCGGAGTCCACCCCGCCCACTGCCGGACTTCCACGGTTCGGGACACCAAGACCGGCCGGCACGACGACCCCTGCGGGGCATCGCTCGCGCACGACCCACTGCACCATCACCGGCCCGGGCCCGGCCTGCTCGCACTCCAGCGCAAGATTCTTCGCCTGCTCCGGCCGGGCGGTCCGAAGCAGCCGGCCCAGCAGTACTTCACCGAGCTCATCCTGCTCGCCGGCCTGGTCATGATCTGCTGGCCGCGCGTCCAGGCGGTCGGCACCACCCGCCAACTCGCCGAGGCCGTGGCCCAGCACCTCGCCATCCACGAAGGAACCGACTCCCCTCTCTATCGATCCACCGGGGCGCCCGTCGACGCGTTCGTCTGCGCTGGCCTCCTCCAGGTCACCGACCGCCTCCTGGCCGCAGACGACCTGCGCGAAGCACTCGCCGCGCTCGCCCCCGAGGAGAACCGCAACCGCAGCGGAATCCCGCCCACACGGCACCTGATCTGGGACAGAACCTTCAAAAGGCAGCGCAGCGCCTGCTCCGAGCGCTTCCAGGACGCCGCCGACACAATCGTTCCCACCTTCCGGCGCACCGGCAAAGGCGGACTCCGCCTCCCCTCCACCGGCGTCGGCCTGCGACCCGAACACATCCCCGCGTTCCTGCCCCAAGCCCTCGCCGACCATCACCTCGGCTTCCTCTCCGCCATCGCCCCCAAGATGCGCCGACGCAGTGCCTCGGTCTTCCTCGTCCGGCGCGCACGCGGCGGCAGCCTCGACGAAGCCGCCCAGTTCCTCGGGATCAACCCCCAGGGCAAGCGGAACGGCTACACACAACTGCTGAACCGCCACCTCCGCACCAGCGGCACAGCCCGCGACTTCGAGCAGTCCCTCGACGCCATCACTGCCGAACTCCTCGCGGGCCCCACCATCGACTACCAGCACCGACGCGAGGTCCTCGCCACCTGGACCCTGGAACCCGAGAGCTGGCAGCACATCCTCGCCCAGCTCCCGGTCCTCACAAGCCATCGAAAGCCCATCAGCGACGACCGCAGACGCCTGGCCGTCAGCGCCTACATATGGACCCGCGCCACCGAAGGCGAGCCCGACTTCGTCCCCTGCCCGCCGCACATCGCACACGACCCAGCGCTACGTGCTGTCTGGCTCCGAGAGCGGCACAACGTCTTCCACTGGCTCCGCACAACGGACTACCAGCCCTACTACGGCGCCCTCAAACCACTGCTCGAAGACCACGCCAAGCTCCTGGCCAAGGCGATCGACCGCACCGGATCTTCCACTCTCCCTGTCCCAGCAGCCCGCAGACGCTAGCGTCAGGTCCATGATCGTATGGCTCAACGGCACTCACGGCGCGGGCAAGACGACGACCAGCGCGCTCGTCCAGCAGCTGATCCCGGACTCACGGGTGTTCGACGCCGAGAAAGTCGGCGAGACACTCATGGACATCAAGCCAGGACTGCCCGCGACGGACAACTTCCAGCACTGAGGTCTTCTCGGTAACGTCTCGTGACGGTTTGTGATCTTCATTCAGGCGGTGCGGCCGTGTTCGAGCTGCAGGACGACGAGGGCAGCTCGGGCG
>NZ_JBHYMF010000198.1:0-12050 GCF_042742855.1 Streptomyces sp. NPDC058877
GTCTCCCGGGTGGGGGCGGGGCCCCTCGTGCACGGCCCGTCGGGCTGCTGTGCGGGTCAGCCCGTTCAGCCCGCGAGGATGGCGCGCGCGAGCTTGGCCGTCTCGGTCGGGGTCTTGCCGACCTTGACGCCCGCGGCCTCCAGGGCCTCCTTCTTCGCCTGGGCGGTGCCGGAGGAGCCGGAGACGATGGCGCCGGCGTGGCCCATGGTCTTGCCCTCGGGCGCGGTGAAGCCTGCGACGTAGCCGACGACCGGCTTGGTGACGTTGGCCTTGATGAAGTCGGCCGCACGCTCCTCGGCGTCGCCGCCGATCTCGCCGATCATGACGATCAGGTCGGTGTCGGGGTCCGCCTCGAAGGCCGCCAGGGCGTCGATGTGCGTGGTGCCGATGACCGGGTCGCCACCGATGCCGACGGCGGAGGAGAAGCCGATGTCACGGAGCTCGTACATCATCTGGTACGTCAGCGTGCCGGACTTCGAGACCAGGCCGATGCGACCCGGCTTGGTGATGTCGCCCGGGATGATGCCGGCGTTGGACTGGCCCGGGGTGATGAGACCGGGGCAGTTCGGGCCGATGAGGCGGGTCTTGTTGCCCTTCTCCACCGCGTACGCGTAGAACGCGGCGGAGTCGTGGACGGCGATGCCCTCGGTGATGACGACCGCGAGCGGGATCTCGGCGTCGATCGCCTCGACGACGGCGGCCTTGGCGAAGGCCGGCGGCACGAAGAGGACGGAGACGTTGGCGCCGGTCTCCTTCATCGCCTCGGCGACGGTGCCGAAGACCGGGACCTCGGTGCCGTCGAAGTCGACCTTGGTGCCGGCCTTGCGCGGGTTCACGCCACCGACGATGTTGGTGCCGTCACCCAGCATGAGCTTGGTGTGCTTCATGCCCGTGGCACCGGTCATGCCCTGGACGATGACCTTGCTGTCCTTGTTGAGGAAGATAGCCATGGCTGTGGTTTCCCCTGTCCCTTACTTCGCAGCCGCGAGCTCGGCGGCCTTGTCGGCCGCGCCGTCCATGGTGTCCACGCGCTGCACGAGCGGGTGGTTGGCGTCCGACAGGATCTTGCGACCCAGCTCCGCGTTGTTGCCGTCGAGGCGCACGACCAGCGGCTTGTTGACCTCTTCGCCCTTGGAGGCGAGGAGCTCCAGGGCCTGGACGATGCCGTTGGCGACCTCGTCACAGGCGGTGATGCCACCGAAGACGTTGACGAAGACGGACTTGACGTCCGGGTCGCCCAGGATGATCTCCAGGCCGTTCGCCATGACCTCCGCGGAGGCGCCGCCGCCGATGTCGAGGAAGTTGGCCGGCTTCACGCCGCCGTGGTTCTCACCGGCGTACGCGACGACGTCCAGGGTCGACATGACCAGGCCGGCGCCGTTGCCGATGATGCCGACCTCGCCGTCGAGCTTGACGTAGTTGAGGCCCTTGGCCTTGGCCGCGGCCTCGAGCGGGTTGGCCGCCGCCTTGTCCTCGAGCGCCTCGTGCTCGGGCTGGCGGAAGTCGGCGTTGGCGTCCAGGGACACCTTGCCGTCCAGGGCCAGGACGTCGCCGGAGGCGACCTTGGCCAGCGGGTTGACCTCGACGAGGAGCGCGTCCTCGGCGACGAAGGTCTTCCACAGGGTCACGAGGACCTCGGCGACCTTCTCGGCGACCTCGGCCGGGAACTGGGCCTGGGCGACGATCTCACGGGCCTTCTCGATGTCCACGCCGTGGTTGGCGTCGACCGGGACCTTCGCGAGCTTCTCGGGGGTCGTCGCGGCGACCTCCTCGATGTCCATGCCACCGGCCACGGAGGCCATGGCCAGGAAGGTGCGGTTGGTGCGGTCGAGGAGGTACGAGACGTAGTACTCCTCGAGGATCTCCGGAGCGGTCTCCGCGATCATCACCTTGTGGACCGTGTGGCCCTTGATGTCCATCCCGAGGATGTCCGTCGCGCGGGCGACGGCCTCGTCCGGGGTGGCGGCCAGCTTGACGCCGCCGGCCTTGCCTCGGCCACCGACCTTCACCTGCGCCTTGACGACCGACTTGCCGCCAAGACGCTCGGTGGCCTCGCGCGCCGCCTCAGGCGTGTCGATGACTTCACCGGCCAGCACCGGTACACCGTGCTTGGCGAAGAGGTCCCTCGCCTGGTACTCGAACAGGTCCACGCGCGTCCGTCCCTTTTCTGATGATCGCGGTTCGTTGTCTGCGTGGGCGTGCCGCGGAGGGCAACGTGACTGCGCTGTCACAAGGGAGGCGTGCACGGAGTCCGTGGACGCGGCATGTCCGTCTCGCAGGTTATCCCCGCAGGACGTGGGTCCCTAAATCGCAGATCACAACCGAGCGGTGATACGGGTCACAGAACGTAGGGGCGGGCGGGCGGTCCGTAGGGGCGGCAGAGCACGACCCGAGCCCCCTTCCGGCAGGCGGGGACTGGCCTCTCACCCCCTCACGACGCGCCCGGCCCCATCGTGAGGGCTCCACTGTGACGGATGTGATATGGGCCTCAGTCTGACCGTCGGCACCCGTGCGGGTGGTCCCGCAGCGACGGATTCCGCACCGCTCCGTACCGCCGGTCGGGCAGGGGTCAGGCCTCGGGCACCGGCAGCGGGCGCTTCTCCAGGGCCGCCGCCATGACCTCCGGAAAGTGGTCGGGGGTGCAGGCGAAGGCGGGGACGCCGAGCGCGGCGAGCGTCGCGGCGTGCTCCCGGTCGTACGCGGGGGCGCCCTCGTCGGAGAGCGCGAGGAGCACCACGAGCTGGACCCCGGAGGCCTTCAGGGCCGCGACCCGCT
This sequence comes from Streptomyces sp. NPDC058877, assembly GCF_042742855.1. NCBI lineage: Bacteria > Bacillati > Actinomycetota > Actinomycetes > Kitasatosporales > Streptomycetaceae > Streptomyces > Streptomyces sp. NPDC058877. The sequence goes on from NZ_JBHYMF010000198.1 coordinate 2,776, forward strand.
TCGCCATCTCGTCCCGGATGCCCCCCTCGTACAGGTCGCTGACGAGGACGAGGACCGTGTCGGCGGGGCGGGTGATCCTCGACTGGCAGTGGGCGAGGGCACGGTTGATGTCGGTGCCGCCGCCGAGCCGGGTGCCGAACAGCACGTCGACCGGATCGTCGAGGTGGTCGGTGAGGTCCACGACGGCGGTGTCGAAGACGACCAACCGGGTGGCGAGTGACCGCATGGAGGCGAGGACCGCGCCGAAGACGGCGGCGTACACGACGGAGGCCGCCATGGAGCCCGACTGGTCGATGCAGAGCACCACCTCCTTCCTGACCGCCCGGGAGGCGCGCCCGTGGCCGACGAGGCGCTCGGGGACGACCGTGCGGTGCTCGGGCAGGTAGTTCTTGAGGTTGGCACGGATCGTCCGGTCCCAGTCGATGTCCCGGTGGCGGGGCCGGCCGATCCGGGCGGAACGGTCGAGCGCCCCGGTCAGTGCGGTGCGGGTACGACCGGCGAGGCGTCGCTCCAGATCGTCGACGACCTTGCGCACGACGGCCCGCGCGGTCTCCCTGGTCGTCTCGGGTATCGCCTTGTTCAGGGCGAGCAGGGTGCCGACGAGGTGCACGTCCGCCTCGACCGCCTCCAACATCTCCGGCTCCAGGAGGAGGGCGTCGAGCCCGAGCCGGTCGATCGCATCGCGCTGCATCACCTGGACGACGGAGCCGGGGAAGTACCTGCGGACGTCCCCGAGCCAGCGGGCGACGGAGGGCGCAGAGGCGCCGAGCCCGGCCGCGCGGTCGCCGCCCCGCCCCTTGCGGTCGTAGAGCGCGGTGAGGGCCCGGTCCATGGCGGAGTCGGTTCCGGTGAGCGTCCGGCCGGTGCCGTCGGCGTCCCCGCCGCCCAGGACCAGCCGCCAGCGCCGCATCCGTTCGTCTTCGGCAGTGGTCATGCGAAGGACTCCGTTCCGAGGATCAGGTGCAGGAGCGGCAGCACGGCGTCCGCCCGCTCGCGATCGAGGACGGGGGCGAAACCGGGCGCGACGGGGGCGGCAGGGCCGGGAGCGGTGGGGCGGGGCCCCCGGGCGGCCAACTCCCCGAGGGTGCGGCGCACCCCCGGCTCGTACCCGGAGAAGGTGCGCCGCAGCAGCGGCAGGACGGCGGGGAACGCCCCGTCCGGCACCCCGGTCAGCCAGGCGTCGACCAGACCGAAGAGTCGCTGGTCGTGCACGAGCAGCAGCCCACCGCCGGAACTCCCGCCAAGGAATCCGTCGAGCCAGGCGGCGGCCTCGGCCGGCGGGGTGCCCGGGGACAGGACCCGGTCCATGAGCAGACCGGGCTCCACCCCGTCGATCCGCCCCTCGTCGAGCAGCAGTCGTGCGGCGCGCCCCCGGAGGACTCCCGGTATCCGCTCGCCCCGGGCGAGCCGCAACAGGGTCGCGCCCCAACGCTCGACGAGCCCATCGGCACGGCGGACGGGGTCGCTGGGGACGACGGGGACACGGGGACGGCCGGCGTCACCGGCGCCACCGGCGCCACCAGGCCGATCAGAACCGTCGGGGGTGTCCTCCGGCCCGGTGGGGTCGACAGGAGCGGGGGGCGTCGGTGCGTCGCCCGTCCCGCACCGGCCGGGCGCGTGGGGCTCGGCCGACCGGTCCGGGGACGTCGGCCCCACGGGCGTGACGGGACGGTCCGGTGCGTCCGGCCCGCTGCCTCGGGCGGGACGGTCCGGGAGGAGGGCGATCGCCGTGTGGACTGCATCGAGCCGCTCCCGCATCTGCTCGGCGGCATCGGCGTCGAGTCCGGTGCAGGAGGGCGGCAGTCCGATGCAGATCCGCTCGGCAAGCCCGGCGGCCACCTCGCCGAGGGCCGCCGTGTCGGTGCCCCGGACGTCGCCGTAGCGCAGGGACCGGGCCAGGGCCGGGAGGGCTTGGGCGAGGTGGGCGACATCGGCGTCGAGCGCGGCGCGGTCGGCGAGCGCCCGCATGACGGCCGGGAGCGCTTCGGTGAGCCCGGCGAGGAGACAGTCCTCCGCGAGCACGGTGACGTCGCCGAGGAGGGTCGCGGCCCTGGCACGGAACTCGGCCTTGGCGGTGGCGGCGGCCTCGACGGTGGTGCCCCAGACCCCGGCCTCAGCGAGGCGGACGTGCAGTTCCGGGTCCCAGCGCAGCCGCCAGTTCTCCCGGAAGGTGCCCGTTCCGGCACGCCCGGCGACCGGTTCGCCCCAGTGGACGTCGAGGAGCCGCAGTCGGTGCAGCAGCCTGCTGCGCTCGGCGTCGACGTCCTTGCGGAGGTCGAGCCCCAGCTCGCGCTCCTGCGGCTCGGGCTTGAGCCGCAGGGTTCGCTGCCGGCGGGCCAGGTCGCGCTGGAGGGGCACCGCAGGGGCGGCGGCCGGTACCTCGCCGAGGGCCTCGCCGACGACGAGGCGGTCACGGACCAGGTCGAGCAGGACGTCGGAGCCCTCGCAGAGCACGGCGCGGATGGCGTCCGTCGTCTCTTCGAGGCCGGGGACCGGGCGGCCCCGCAGGGCGGCGAGGGCCTCGGTGAGCCGCACCGCCTCGATCACATCGGCGGAGGAGACGAGCCGGTCCTCGGCCCTGAGGAGTCCGGCGGCCTTGGCCATCCAGCGCTCCACGGGCCGGTCGGGAGCGGCAAAGAGGTGCCCGTACCAGCCGGGCGCGTCGATCCCGGCACCGTAGCCGGAGTGCCGGGCGAGCCTGCGGTGGGTCCAGGGGACCCAGGTCAGCTCGACCTTCATCTTGGGCAGCCCCTTGAGGAGCGCCCTGTCGGCGGCGACGGTGGTCCTGCGGGTGAGTGCGGGCACGTGCCAGGCACCGCAGATGACGGCGACGGAGTCCCCGAACTCCTTTCGGGCGGCGCGCAGTTGAAGCCGCATGTACGCCTCGCGGACCGGGTCCCGGGGATGGCCGCCGTGCCCGTACGCCTCGCGCAGGGCTCCCATGGCCTCGGCGAGGGCTTCGAAGGCGGCGGTGGGGTCGCCGTCACCGCGCAGCTCGATGACGTCCTCCCACCAACGCTCGGCGTCCTCGTATCCGGCGGCCGAGGCGAGTTCGGCAACGGGGTCGATCCGCAGGCCGCCGACGGCCTCCCCGCCCTCCGCCCGGCTCCGGGCGGGATCGGCTGCGGCAAGGGCGTGTGCGGCGGGCAGGTCGACGAAACGGACGGCGGCGCCGCGGTCGAGCGCCCAGCGCAGGGCGACCCACTCGGGCGAGAACTCGGCCATCGGCCAGAACGCGGCCCGCCCCGGGTCGTCCACGGCGTGGGCGAGCAGCGCGACCGGTGGGCGCATGTCCGGTTCCCCGGCGAGCGCCACGAGCGCGTCCGCCTCGGCCGGCCCCTCGATGAGCACCGCGGCAGGCGCCTCCGCCTCCAACACGGCACGCACGCCCCGCGCGGACCCGGGACCGTGGTGCCGGACCCCCAGCAAGAGGGGCCCGCCGCGCCCTCTTCCGTACCCGGCCCGACCGGGGAGTTCCGCCGGGCCCTCGGGGCGGGCGCCGGATGCCGGTGCGTCAGGGGCACCGCCCTGCGCGCCGTCGGTGGAGCCGGACCGGGTGCCCGGTGCGCGACCGGCGGCACGGTCGGCGGCGGGGCGGGGCGTCACGCCACGGGTCGGTGCCGTGGACGCCGTCGTCATGCGCTCGCCTCGCGGCACGCACGGTAGAAGTCCTTCCAGCCGTCCCTCTCCCTGACGACCGTCTCCAGGTACTCCTGCCAGACGACCCGGTCGGCAGCCGGGTCTCGGATGACCGCGCCGAGGATGCCTGCGGCGATGTCGCCGGGCCGCAGGATGCCGTCGCCGAAGTGGGCGGCGAGGGCGAGCCCGCCCGTGACCACGGAGATCGCTTCGGCCGTGGAGAGCGTCCCCGAGGGGGACTTGACCCTCGTCCGGCCGTCGGCGGTGACCCCGTCGCGCAGTTCGCGGAACACGGTGACGACGCGGTGGATCTCGTCCGCCCTGTCGGGCAGGGCGGGCAGGGCCAGGGAGCGCCCGAGTTGCTCGACGCGGCGGGCGACGATGTCGACCTCGGCCTCGGGCGTCGCGGGCAGCGGGAGCACGACGGTGTTGAAGCGGCGGCGGAGCGCGCTGGAGAGTTCGTTGACGCCCCGGTCGCGGTCGTTGGCGGTGGCGATGAGGTTGAAGCCGGGGACGGCCTGCACCTCCCGGCCCAACTCCGGGACGGGGAGGGTCTTCTCGGACAGGATCGTGATGAGCGTGTCCTGTACGTCGGCGGGGATGCGGGTGAGCTCCTCGACCCGGGCGGTCAGGCCCTGCGACATCGCGCGCATGACAGGGCTGGGGACCAGGGCGTCCGTGCTGGGCCCCTGGGCGAGGAGTTGGGCGTAGTTCCAGCCGTACCGGACGGCTTCTTCGGGCGTGCCGGCGGTGCCTTGGACCAGGAGCGTGGAGTCGCCGCTGACGGCGGCGGCGAGGTGTTCGGAGACCCAGGTCTTGGCCGTGCCGGGGACGCCGAGCAGGAGCAGGGCCCGATCGGTGGCGAGGGTGCTGACGGCGACTTCGACGATGCGGCGCGGCCCGATGTACTTGGGCGTGATCACGGTCCCGTCGGGGAGCGTGCCACCGAGGAGGTAGGTGGCGACGGCCCGGGGGGGAGAGCCGCCAGCGGGCGGGGCGCGGCAGGTCGTCGGCGGCGGCGAGGGCCGCGAGTTCACGGGCGAAGGCGTGCTCCGCGTGTGGCCTGATGAACTCGGCGACGGTCGCCGGCCGCTCCGGTCCGGTGTCCGTCTCGACACCGGAACCGGACTTCGCGATGGTTTCGGGCACGGGCATGGATCCCCCTCCAGATCGTTCGACCTGCTGTGCGATCCACCGTGCACCACGGCACTGACAATCGGGCGTCCCCGCTGCTCGGGTGGGGGCGGGAGAGCGGACGAGGGCCATTCGGCACCCGACGCCTCCGACGCCTCCGACGCAGAGGATCACCTCGCGGCCAAACGACCGGGCGTCGGCCCGCGGCGGCCTGAGCGGGGCGACCGGAGCGGGGAAGCGACTGCCCGTCCTGTCCGGAGGACCGGCCCGCACCGCTCGAACGGGTCACGGCAGCCGGACGGAAGTCGGAGGTCGGCCCCACAGGGCGTCCGTCAGCGGCAGGGCCACGACCACCGGGACCCGAGTGCCAGCAGCAGTGTCAGTGGCACCCCCTACCGTCGGTGACATGAATGCCACGGGGGTGCGTTGGACGGCCGAACAGGTGCTGGCACTGGCTCCTGACGACGTCTCGCGCAGAGCGGGGAGCAAGCTCGGCACGGCCGGTTCCTGGTCGGGGGCGGGGTGCGGCGACGGCGCCGTTTGGGGGCTGTGCGGGGACAGCGGAAGCACACTGCACAGGACGGTGGTCGACACCACGGGGCCGGCGCACTCCTGTACGTGTCAGAGCCGGGAGTTCCCGTGCGAGCACGCGCTGGGCCTGCTGCTGCTCCGGGCGGCGGAGGGCGTGGCGTGCGAGGACTCCGCCGCGCCCGACTGGGCCGCCCGGTGGCTCGCGGAGCGGCGCGACCGGACCGCGGGCGCCGAGCATCGGACCGGACGCGCCCCGGGAAGGGCGACCGCGGACCCCGGGGCGGCGCGCCGGAGGGCCGAGCGCCGGGCCGTCCTGATCACCTCGGGCGCACGGGAGTTGGAGCAGCGGCTCGCCGACCTGCTGCGCGGTGGTCTGGCGCCGACCGAGCAGGCGGGGTACGCCCTGTGGGAGGAGACGGCGGCCCGCATGGTCGACGCCCAGGCACCGGGGCTGGCCGCCCGGGTCCGGGAACTGGGCGCGATACCCGGCTCGGGACCCGGTTGGCCGGTGCGGCTCCTGGAGGAGTGCGCGCTGACCCATCTCCTCGACCGGGCCTGGCTGGCCGCCGACCGGCTGCCCGGTCCGTTCGCCGCGACCGTACGGACCCGGGTGGGCCTCAGCGCCCCGGCCGACGGCGTCCCGGTGCACGACCGTTGGTCGGTCCTCGCCCAGTACGACGCGGCCGACGCGCGACTGACCACCCGGCGGATCTGGCTGCACGGCACGACCAGCGGACGCACCGCGCTCCTGCTCTCCTTCGGTGCGGCGGGCCGTGCTCCCCGGCTCTCCTTCGCCGTGGGCACGTTGTTCGACGGCGAACTGACCCCGCACGCGGGCTCCGGCCAGTTGCGGGCGGAACCGGGCGAGCAGTTCGTTCCGGTCCCCGGGCCCGCGGCCCCACCGCAGGCCGGACCGGTCGGCGCGGCGCTCGACGCGTACGGCCGGGCGCTGGGCGAGGACCCGTGGCTGGAGTCCTGGCCGGTGACGCTGGGCGGGGTCGTACCGGCGCGCGCCGAGTACGGCTGGCAACTCGCCGACGCCGGCGGCCGCGAGGCTTTGCCCCTGACGTCCGTCGCCCAGTCCCGTCCGGGCCTCTGGCGCTTGCTCGCCCTGTCCGGCGGTGGCCCGGTGACCGTCTTCGGAGAGTGCGGACACCAGGGGTTCACGCCGCTCGCCGCCTGGTCTCCGGAGGCCCCGGGCGAGACGGTCCCCCTCGTATGAGGCCTGGTCACCGCCCGCCGACCCCACGGAGGAGCCCGATGGACACCACCACGCCCGTCCCTTCCGCAACCGTCACCGCCGCCTCCGCCCCTCCCACGGCCGTCTCGACGGCGGGGCCCGCACCGGGCGACGACACGCACCGTGTCACCGCCTCCGCAGGCGCCCACGACGGGGAGGGACCCCACCCGGCCGGCACGCCCCTCGACACCGGGGTTTCGAACGACGTCGACGGCGGCGCGGCCGGACGACCGACGGGCTCCGACGGCCCCGCCGCCCTCGGCAGCAGCGGGGACGAGGACGGATCCGTCCGGCTCTGGGAGGAACTCCTCACCTCGGCGCTGCTCGGGACGGACCGGCGGCCTCCCGCCGGGCTCGTGGACGGGGCGACCGCCCGGGACCTGCCGGGCGCGCTGCTCGACGCCGCCGCGCTGCACACCGTACGGCGCAGGGCGGGGCTGCGCCCCGGAGCCGCCGCGTCCCCGCCGGACCCCGCGCCGGAGGACCCGCGCACACCGCTGCCCCCGGCGGCCCGGGCCCGTCTCGACCAGCTCCTCGCCGGCCGGACCGCGCCCTCGCCCGCCGGACGGCGCGGGGCCGCCCCCGACCTCGCCGAGCTCCTCCCCTCATGGCTGGCCCTCGCCAACACGCACGCGTACAAGGCACCGCCCGCCGCCCTGCCGGCGTTGCTCGACGCGGCCCGGGCCCGCACCGATCTACGTCCCCAGGCCCTTCGGTTGGCCGGGCCGCGCGGCCTGTGGCTGGCCCGGCTCAACCCCGAGTGGAGGTTCGCCGTCCGAGCTACGAACGGCAGGCTTCCCTCCCCGAAGGACCCGGAGGGAGTCCGCACCCTGTGGGACGAGGGCCTGTTCGCCGAGCGGGTCGCCCTGCTGGCCGCAGTGCGGACCGAGGACCCGACGGCCGGCCTCGCCCTCCTCGCGTCCACCTGGTCCACCGAGCGGGCGGAGGACCGGCTGATGTTCGTGGATTCGCTGCGCACCGGACTCTCCGTCGCCGACGAGGAGTTCCTGGAGGCGGCCCTCGCCGACCGCAGCCGCAACGTCCGGGCCGTCGCCGCCGAACTGCTCTCCGCCCTGCCGTCCTCGGCCTTCGCGGCCCGGATCGCAGGCCGGGCCGCGTCCTGTGTCGGTCTGGACCGGACGGCCCCCACACCGACGATCGTCGTCGAGGCACCGCACGAGTGCGACACGGCGATGCAGCGGGACGGCATGGTGGCGACGCCCCCGACGGGGCGGGGCGAGCGTTCCTGGTGGCTGGGCCAACTCGTCGAGGCGGCACCCTTGCCGTCCTGGTCGCCCAGGTTCGGGGGGCGCACCCCGGAGGAGATCGTGGCGCTGCCGGTCGCCGACGATTGGGAGTACGAGCTGCACGCGGCCTGGTGCCGGGCCGCCGTACGGCAGCGGGACCCCCACTGGTCGCGCGCACTGCTCGGTTCACCGGCGACGCCCCCGGCGACCGGGCCCGGCACCTCCTCCCTGGGCGAGCGCGCCCAGCTGCTCTCGACGCTCCCGGTGGAGGAACGGGCCCGTTGGGTCGCCTCGTTCGTCGCGGCCCACGGCTTGTCGGAGGCCTTCCAGCTGCTCGGCGTCTGTGCCGTGCCGTGGGCGGAGCCGCTCGGTTCAGCGGTGATCGACGCCCTCGACATCGCGCGGGAGGCGGGGAGCTATCCGTGGAGCTTCAGCGGGGTGATGGGGCTGGCGGAGCGCTGTCTCGCCCCCGAGGCGGCACAGCGACTGGAGTTCTTGGCGACACGGTCCGACGAGGCGGAGAACGGTGCGCCCGGTGCCGGGGACTACTGGGCGGAGGCCTTCCAGCGCTTGGTCTCCACTCTCCGGTTGCGCGCGACGATGCAGGCCGAGCTCGAAGCGCCGCCGCCATCCGACTTCTCGCCCCCGCCCTCGTGCCCGCCGAACTCCTGAAACGCCCGTCGGGCCCTTCCCCCCGGGGGAGGCCCTGGCGGCGGGGTCGCGCACCGCACCGAAGGACATGGGGCGCGCGAAGCGACGGAACCGGCCGGGGAGCGGACCGGCGCCGCGGCCGGAGGGGCCCGTCGGCATCCGCTCCGGTCCGGAACGCTAGGCGGCGGCGCGGACGTTCGCGTTCACCCAGTCGACGATGGCCGCGGTCGTCGCACCCGGCGTGAAGATCTCCGCCACGCCCTTCTCCTTGAGCGGCACGATGTCCGCCTCGGGGATGATGCCGCCGCCGAAGACCTTGATGTCCTCCGCGTCACGGTCCTTGAGGAGCTCCAGGACCTTCACGAACAACGTGTTGTGCGCTCCGGAGAGGATCGAGAGGCCGATCGCATCGGCATCCTCCTGGATCGCGGTGTCGACGATCTGCTCGGGCGTCTGGTGAAGCCCGGTGTAGATGACCTCCATGCCGGCGTCGCGGAGTGCCCGCGCGATCACCTTGGCACCGCGATCGTGACCGTCGAGACCAGGCTTGGCGACCACCACGCGGATCGGACCGCTCACACCCATGACTGCCTCCACATCCGACCCCGCGCCTCTTTGCCGGGGAGGTGAACGAACGCTATCCCCAGCATCCCGCAACCGGCCGTTTCGCGATGGCCGGCGAGGGGGAAATCACACGGTGGGACATGTTCGCTCTGCGTCGTCCCCGCTTTCGGGCCCTCCTCCTGGGCCCACCAGCCGCAAGCGGGGCCGGTCGCGAAGGGAGCCGCGACGAGGTCGCCGTGGGGCGGGGGCGCCGCCCCCGCGGCCCCCCG
>NZ_JBHYMF010000199.1:0-12019 GCF_042742855.1 Streptomyces sp. NPDC058877
CTGCCGTTCGTCACAGTGCCGGGTAGTGGCATGGCATGCTGCCGACTCCTCTCCGGCATCGTGCCTCACGCCATCCGAGTGGGCCCTCTACGACATGCCCCGGCGTCCCCGTCCGCCGCTTCTGGGCCGTCCGCCGCATTCCAGCGGCCCTGCTCGCGGCGGTGCTCCTCGGCGCCACCGGGCTGCTCCTCTACGACGTCGCGGCCGTCCGTGCCGATCGCTCCGCGATGGCCTGGAGACGAGAACTCGCCGACGCCCTCGCGACCCGGCCGCTCGACGACACCGCGATCGTCATCGGTGCGGCGGTCGCCGTCCTGCTCGGCCTCTGGCTCCTCGTCCTGGCGTCCACCCCCGGGCTGCGCGCCGTCCTCCCGATGCGCCGCGAGCACGCCGACCTGCGGGCGGGGCTGGACCGCGAGGCCGCAGCCCTGACCCTGCGGGACCGTGCCATGGAGGTCTCCGGGGTGCAATCCGTCCGGGTGCGCGTCGGCCGCGCCAAGGTCGCCGTCCGCGCGGTGTCGCACTTCCGGGCCCTCGACGAGGTGCGCGCCGACGTCGAGGCGGTGCTCGCCAGCGGTGTCGACGAACTCGGCCTCGCCCACCCGCCCGCGGTGACGGTACGGGTGGCCCGACCGCCCCGGAAGGGATGAACCGATGTACCACCGGAGAGGAAAGAGCCCGTGACCGTGGTCCTCCGGCGCGTCAACCGCGCCCTGCTCGGCCTCGCCGGGCTGCTCCTCGTCCTGGGCGGCGGGGCCGTCCTCGCCGCCGCCCGGGGCCTGTCCGTGCCGTCCTGGTGGCCCTGGGCGGGCCCGGCCGACGTGCTGCTCTCCACCGCCGACCGACAGCGCTGGCGGGACGAGGGCTGGTGGTGGCCGGTGGTCATCGCCGCCCTCGGGCTCGTCGTCCTGCTCGCCCTCTGGTGGCTGCTCGTCCAGTTCCGGAGGGCCCGGCTCCGCGAGCTCCTCGTGGACACCGGCGACGGGGAGGCGGCGGTCCTGCGCGGCCGTGCCCTGGAGGGCGTCTTGGAGGCGGACGCCGCCGCCCAGGACGGAGTGGCGAAGGCCCGGGTCTCGCTGACCGGCCGCCGAGGCGCTCCCCGCACCCGCATCGCGCTCCTCCTGGAGCCGCACGCCTCCCCGGGGGCGGCCCTGAACCGCCTGAGCTCCGAGGGGCTCGCCCACGCCCGCACCTCGGCGGGCCTCCCCGCGCTGCCCACCGAGGCGCGCCTGCGCGCGGTCAAGCACCGGGCCCGCCGGGTCGCCTGAGACCGGGGAGGCGTTCGAGGGCTCCTCCCGGCCCGCCGAGCCCTCCGGGCGGACGGGACGGTCGTCGCCACGCGCCCGGACGGGCGGCAGCGCTCAGAAGCCGGAGCGGGCCCCTCCGTCGACCGGCAGCATCAGCCCGGTGAGGTACGAGGCGGCCGGTGACAGCAGGAAGGCCGCCGTGCGCCCGAACTCCTCCGGGGTGCCGTAGCGGCGCAGCGGGATCGTGAGTTCGTTCGCCGCGCGGGCCGCGTCCGCGTCGCCGGAGAGCGCGTCCAGCGAGCGGACCCGGTCCGTGTCGATCCGGCTCGGCAGCAGGCCGACCACCCGGATCCCGCGGGGGCCCAGGTCGTTGGCGAGGGACTTGGCGAAGCCGGCGAGCCCGGGGCGCAGCCCGTTGGAGATGGTCAGCCCGGGGATCGGTTCGTGGACCGAGCCGGACAGCACGAAGCCGATGACCCCGCCCTCGCCGAGGGTGTCGGAGGCGGCCCGGGCCAGCCGCACCGCCCCCAGGAACACGGTGTCGAAGGCGGCTGCCCACTGCTCGTCGGTGTTGTCCGCGGCGAAGCCCGGCGCCGGGCCGCCGACGCTGATCAGAATGCCGTCGAAGCCGCCGAACCGTGCCTTCGCCTCGGCGATCAGCCGGGCCGGAGTTCCCGGATCGGTGTTGTCCGCGGCGGTTCCGGCCGCGCCCTCGCCCAGTTCGGCCACCGCGTCGGCGACCGCCGCCTCCTCGCGCCCGGTGATCAACACCTTCGCGCCCTCGGCGAGCAGCGCCGCCGCGGAGGCCCGGCCCAGCCCCCGCGTCGCACCGGTCACCACGTACACACGGTCCTTCAGTCCCAGATCCATGGCCCTATCCTGCCGCCTCCTCGGCGGCGAGGGCGAAGGCGGTCCCGACCAGGCCGATGTGACTGAACGCCTGCGGGAAGTTTCCGAGCTGGCGCCCCGTCACCGGGTCGTACTCCTCCGCGAGGAGCCCGACGTCGTTGGTGAGCGACACGAGCCGATCGAAGAGCTCGCGCGCTTCCTCGACGCGCCCGATCATCCGCAGCGCGTCCGCCAGCCAGAACGAGCAGACGAGGAAGGTCCCCTCCTGGCCCGGCAGGCCGTCCACGGACTCCGAGCCGGAGCTGTAACGGCGCAGGAACCCGCCGTGCAGCAGTTCCGCCCGCACCGCGTCGACGGTGCCCACCACCCTGGGGTCATCCGGCGGCAGGAAGCCGACCTGCGGGATGAGGAGGGTGGCGGCGTCCAGTTCGCGCGAACCGTACGCCTGGGTGAAGGTGTTCCGCTCCGGGTCGTACGCCCGGGCGCACACCTGCTCGTGGATCTCGTCCCGCATCGCCCGCCACCGTCCCGCGTCCCCCGGCAGCGAGGGGTCGGCCTCCAAGGTGCGGACCGCCCGGTCGGCCGCCACCCAGGCCATCACCTTGGAATGGGTGAAGTGGCGGCGGGGTCCGCGGACCTCCCACAAGCCCTCGTCGGGCTCCCGCCAGGTGGACTCCAGGAAGCCGAGCAGGCTCAGCTGGAGGTTCCAGGCGTGCCGCTCCGCCGGGATGCCCGCTTCCCGAGCACGGTGGAGGGAGTCCATGACCTCGCCGTACACGTCCAGCTGGAACTGGTCCACGGCCGCGTTCCCGGTGCGCACCGGTGCCGAGTCGGCGTAGCCGCGCAGCCAGGGCAGGCTCGTTTCCGGGAGCCTGCGCTCCCCGGCCGGACCGTACATGATCTGCAGGTCGGCGGGGTCGCCGGCGGCCGAGCGCAGCAGCCAGTCCCGCCAGGCAGCCGCCTCCTCGTCGTATCCGGCGGCGAGCAGGGCGCCGAGCGTCAGGGAGGAGTCGCGCAGCCAGCAGGCGCGGTAGTCCCAGTTCCGCACGCCCCCGAGCTCTTCCGGCAGGGAGGTGGTCGGGGCGGCCACGATCCCGCCGGTCGGGGCGTAGGTGAGGGCCTTGAGGGTGATCAGGGAACGCATCACCGGTTCCCGGTGCGGTCCCGCATAGGTGCAGCGGGCCGACCACTCCCGCCAGTCCGCGAGGGAGTGCTCCAGGGCCTCGAAGGGGTCGACGAGGTCGGGCCGGGGCTCGTGCGAGGGGTGCCAGGTCAGTACGAAGGCCACCTTCTCGCCGGCGGTGACGGTGAAGGAGGACTGCGTGGAGAACTGCTGGCCCCAGGTCTTCACCGGCGGCTCGCTGCGCAACCAGACCGAGTCGGGGCCCGCGATCGCGACCCGGTGGCCGTCCGACCTGCGCACCCAGGGCACGATCGAGCCGTAGTCGAAGCGGAGCCGCAGCACGGCGCTCATCTCGACGCTGCCGCTGACGCCCTCCACGATCCGCATCAGATCGGGAGCCGTGTCCCGCTGCGGCATGAAGTCGATGACCTTGACCGTGCCGGTCCGGGTCTCCCAGTACGTCTCCAGGACCAGGGAGTCCTCGGCGTAGCGGCGGTCGGTGCAGTTCGTGGCGCCTTTGGGGGCGATCCGCCAGTGGCCGTTGTCCTCGTCGCCGAGGATCGCGGCGAAGCAGGCGGCGGAGTCGAAGCGGGGCAGACACAGCCAGTCGACCGACCCGTCGCGGCCGATGAGCGCGGCGGTCTGGAGATCGCCGATGAGGGCGTAGTCGTCGATACGTTGCGTCACGCTTTGGGCTGTTCCCGGAAGCGGGGGCGGTCAATCAGCGGGACGGAGTGGCCTGCGCCTCCCTGGGGTCCGGTTCTGCGGATCCGGGGACGTCAGGAGCGGCGGCGGACTCGCGGTCGCGCTTCTCCCGGCGCACCAGGATCACCCAGCCGACGGGCACCCCGGCGGCGAAGAGCCACCACTGGACGGCGTACGCCATGTGCGCGCCGATCGAGTCGTGGTCGGGCTCGGGGACCGGTTCGGGGGTGGCACCGGAGGGTCGGGGCGCGGTGAGCTCCAGATAGCCGCCGAGCACCTCGCGGCCGATCAGCTCGGCCTGCTGACGACTGTTGATCAGCATGACCTGGCGGTCGGGCAGGCCCTTCAGGTCCTTGATGCCGCTCGCGCCGGTCGTCTCGTCCGCCTTGAGCCGGCCGGTGACGGTGACCTCGCCCCGGGGGGCGGGCGGCACCGCGGGAAAGGCGTGCTGGTCGGCGGCGGCCGGGACCCAGCCGCGGTTGACCAGGACGACCCTGCCGTCCCGGAGGACCAACGGGGTCAGTACGTGGACGCCCACCCGGTCGTCGGAGGAGGTGCGCCTACGGACGACGACCTCGTGCGCGGTGTCGAAGGTGCCGGTCGCGGTGACCTGCCGCCAGTAGTCGGCACGCGGGACGGTGTGGCCGGGGGAGGTGAGTCCTTCGACCGGGACCGGCTCCGCCTTGAGGTTGTCCGCGATCAGGGCGTTCTGGGCGACCCGGTGCTCGTGCCGGTGGAACTGCCAGAAGCCCAGCTCGATCATCGTGGGAACGAGGACCAGGGCGACGAGGGTGAGGATCACCCACTGCCGGGACAACAGGAAGCGGTACACCCCACGACCGTACAGCGCGGGTCGCGGGGCGTACGCACGGGGGGTTCGGGCCGGTTCGCCCGGCTGCCCGGAACCGTTTCCTCACACCCTGTCGACGATGCCCACCTTTCCCTCCGCACGGGCGCAGTGCCCGCCGCAGTACCAGCTGCCCTCGACCTCGACGCCCTGCCCGATGATCTGGACCCGGCAGTGCTCACAGATGGGCGCCATGCGGTGAATGGCGCAGGCGAAGCAATCGAAGACGTGCACCGCGCCCTGCGCGTGCACCTCGAAGGACATGCCGTAATCGTTTCCGCAGACCTCACAACGTGCCATGCGCCACAGGGTGGAGCGCCCGGCGTGCGCGCGCAGCACGGCACGCCCGCCGGGCCGGGGGCGTCACCCGTCTGCCGGGTCCACGTCCCGCAGCAGCTGCGCGTAGGCCGCTTCGTCGACGATCGGCGTGCCGAACGACTTCGCCCGCACCGTTTTGGAGGTGGCGGCGTCGGGGTCGTTGGTGACGAGCAGGCTGGTCAGCCGGGAGACGCTGGTGGCGACGTGGAGGCCGGCTTCGACGGTGCGGTCCTCCAGGAGCTCGCGGTCGACGGAGGTGTCGCCGGAGAAGGCCACCCGCATGCCCTGCTTGAGCGGCCTGTCCGCCTCGTAGCGTCCGGGGTTGGGGTACGGGCACGCCGGCCGCTTCCGCGAGGGGCGCCAGCTGCCCGCCCGGTAGGAGGACTGCCGGCCGACCTGCGGGCCCCCGGACGACGAGGCCCATTCCGTCAGCGGTCGGCACTCCAGGAGCGGCAGCCGCACATTGCGCTCGGCCGCCGCGTGCAGGCTGGGGCGGAACGCTTCGGCGAGCACCCGGGCGTCGTCGAGCGCGTGGTGCGCGCGCTGCTGCACGACGCCGAAGTGCGCGGCCAGCGACTCCAGCTTGTGGTTGGGCAGCGGCAGCGACAGCTCCTTGGCGAGGGCGATCGTGCACAGCCGCTGGCGCACGGGCGCCGCGGACCGTGCGCGCGCGTACTCCCGGGCGATCATCTGCCAGTCGAACATCGCGTTGTGTGCGACCAGCACCCGTCCGTCCAGCCGTGCGGCGAACTCCGCCGCGATCTCCGGGAAGAGCGGTGCGCCCTCCAGGACGTCGCTGGTCAGGCCGTGGATCCACACCGGTCCGGGGTCGCGCTCGGGGTTGACGAGGGTGTACCAGTGGTCCTCGACGTTTCCCCGGGCGTCCAGCCGGTAGACGGCAGCCGACACTATCCGGTCGTCGCGGGCGAGTCCGGTGGTCTCCACGTCGACGACCGCGTACCCCCGTGGGTAAGCGGTCGGCCACGGCCCTGCTGTCGTGCGGTCCTCAAGCATGGTCATTGAGAATACGGCCCGCGGCCGACAGGCCCCTCCTCGGCGTCCCGGGCACCGTCGCCGCCGCGGCCGGCCGGCGCTTCTCCGGGGTGCCCGGCGGTGCCGGCGAGCAGCCCGGCCACCAGGGCCCGGACGGAGTCGTCGAAGAGCTGCTCGGAGTCGATCGGAGCGGCCAGCGCGCGGGCGAGGGCGTCGTCGTCCTCCGCGCCCCCTTCCTGCCACGGCTCCTCTTCGACGGGGGACCGGGCCGGCGCCCGCTCGCGGTTGCGCTCCACCAGGACGTGCCCGACGACCTGGAACTGCACGGCCTGGACCGCACGGGCGGCGTCCACCCCGCGCAGTCCCGCCGCGCGCGCCTCGTGGATCAGGGCGCGCCGGGCCGGCAGGAACATCCGCTCGGTCAGTCCCCGCTCGTGGACCATCGCCACCAGGTGCGGGCGGGCGCGCAAGGCGCGGCGCAGCGCACGGGCGACCGAGACGATCCGCTCGGCCGGGGTCGTCCCCCGGGGGCTGATCGTGCCGAGGTCGGCGATCGTGCGGCTGACGAGCGCGTCGAGGAGCGACTCGCGGTTGCCGACGTGCCAGTAGATCGAGGTGACCGCGGTGCCGAGCTCGGCCGCGAGCCGACGCATGGTCAGGGCGTCCGGGCCGTGCTCCCTCACCAGGGCCGCCGCGGCGTCCAGGACCTCGTCCCGGGACAGTGCGGAGCGTGTCATCGGTCCCCCAACTCCTCTGTGTGCACGCCTCTTTACCCTGCGCCGCCATCGTGTAACTGTGTTACAGGCCGACGATCCCGAAGGGCGGTACGTCATGGCACGAGTACGGTACGGGGCGCGCAGCGACGCCGAGGCGGCGGCGACCCGCGAGCGGTCCGCGCGGCTCCCCGACATCTGGTCCACCGGTGTGGTCGCCGTCTGGGAGACCGACCCGGACGTCGTGGCGGCGGTTCTGCCGCCGCCGCTGAAGCCCACCGCGCACCCCCTCGTGCGCGTCACCATCAGCAAGGTCGACCTGCCCGGCTACCCCCTCGGTGCCGGCTCGGTCGCCGTCGCCGCCGCCCACGGCGACCGGGAGGGCTGGTACCCGCTGGTCATGCCGATGACCCACGAGCGGGCCCTGACCGGAGGGCGCGAGGTCTTCGGCGAACCGAAGAAGCTGGGCGAGGTGACGGTCGAGCGCGACGGGCTCGTGGTGCGCGCCGCCCTCGCCCGACACGGCATCGCGTTCGTGGAGGTGAGGGGTGCCGTCTCCGGTCCGCTGCCGTTGCCGGAGCCGGTGGAGAAGACCGACTTCTACTTCAAGTTCCTCCCGGGAGTGGAGGGCTCCGGCTTCGACGCCGACCCCGTCCTCGTCCACTGCGTCCGCAACGAGAGGGTGCGGAGGCTGGAGCGGGTCACCGGCGACGTGGTCCTGCGCGAGTCCATGTACGACCCGGTCGCCGACCTCCCGGTGCGCCGGCTCGTCGAGATCACGATCAGCGAGAAGACCACCGACCAGAAGGGCACGGTCGCCGAGCGGGTCTCGGCCCGGGCCCTGCTGCCCTACGTCCACCAGCGGTACGACGACCCGATGCAGATCCTCGACGGACCGCCCGACACGGGTGCCCGAAAGGAGGCCTCCGGTGGAGCTGCGTGAGGGGCAGGTCGCCGTCGTCACCGGAGCGGCGAGCGGCATCGGGCTCGCGATGGCCCGCCGCTTCGCCGCCGAGGGCCTCGCCGTCGTCCTCGGGGACGTCGAGCGGGACGCCCTGGAGGCGGCGGCCGATGAGCTGGCGGCGGACGGGGCGCAGGTCCTCGCCCGGACGGTCGACGTCTCCGACCCCGAGGCGGTCCGGTCCTTCGCCGACGCCGCGTACGACGCCTTCGGCGCCGTCCACGTCCTCTGCAACAACGCGGGCGTCGGTTCCGGTGCCGAGGGGCGCATGTGGGAGCACGAACCCAACGACTGGAAGTGGGCCTTCTCCGTCAACGTCTGGGGCGTCTTCCACGGCATCCAGGCCTTCGTCCCCCGCATGCTCGCCGGCGGCGAACCCGGCCACGTCGTCAACACCTCCTCCGGCGACGGGGGGATCGCCCCGCTGCCCACCGCCTCCGTGTACGCGGTCACCAAGGCGGCCGTCGTCACCATGACCGAGTCCCTCTACGCCCACCTCGGGGCGGAGCGCGCACGGGTCGGCGCCTCGGTCCTCTTCCCGGGCCCGCACATGCTCCGCACCGGCCTGTGGGAGTCGCACCGCAACCGGCCCGAGCGGTACGCCAAGCAACGGCCGCGCAGGACCCCGTACCGCAGCCTCGCCCAGTGGGAGGCGGCCATGAAGGAGGCCGGCCGCGAGGTGGCCTTCACCCCGGTCGAAGAGGTCGCCGCGCACGTCGTCGACGGCATCCGCGCCGACCGCTTCTGGATGCTGCCGGCGAGCGAGCACAGCGACCGTCAGATCAGGGCGCGCTCCCGCTCGATGCTCGACCGCACCAACCCCTCCTACCTGGAGGGCTTCATCCTCGACGGACGCGACTGAAGGGCTTCGCCATGAGCCACGAGGACCCGTACCTGATCATCTCCTCCGACTGCCACGCCGGGCTGCCCACCGAGGAGTACCGGCCCTACCTCGACCGCCGGTTCCACCGGGACTTCGACGACTTCCTGGCGGGACGACAGGCCCGCCAGGAGGCCATGACCCGGCTGGGGGTGCGCAACGAGGCCTTCGCCAGCAAGTGGTTCAGCGACAACGAGGAGGGTCTGCGCGGCGGCTGGGACGCCGCCCGGCGCATCAAGGAGCTCGACGGCGACGGGGTGGCCGCCGAGGTCGTCTTCCCCGACGCGGACGCCGTCGACAGCCGGACCGCAGCACCCTTCGGCGTCGGCCTCGGGCTCTCCGGCGACCAGGACCCGGAGCTCGGCATGGCCGGCGCACGGGCGCACAACCGGTGGCTCGCCGAGTTCGTCTCCGCGAACCCGCTCCGGCACTGCGGGGTCGCCCTCCTCCCCGTCACGGCCGACGTCCGCGAGGTCGTCGCCGAGGTCCACCGCGCCAAGGAGTCCGGACTCGGCGCGCTCATGATCCCCTCCATGTGGGTGGACAAGGCCCCCTACCACGACCGTTGCTACGACCCGGTGTGGGCGGCTGCCGCCGAGACGGGCATGCCGGTCGTCACCCACTCCGGCGCGGCGCCGCGCGAGGAGTACGGCGACCACCTCGGCATCTACGTCTCCGAGGTCACCTGGTGGCCGGCCAGGCCGCTGTGGTTCCTGCTCTGGTCGGGAGCCTTCGAGCGCCACCCCGGCCTGCGGTTCGGGATCGCCGAATCGGGATGCTGGTGGCTGCCGAACCTGCTCTGGTTCATGGACCGGCTCTACCTCGGCGCCCACGGAGGGAAGAAGCTGTCCCCGTTCGCGGAGCTGAAGCGGCCCCCGAGCGAGTACCTGGACCGGCAGGTCTTCGTCTGCGCCACCAACACCAAGCGGCGCGAGCTCGCCCAGCGCTACGAGATCGGCGTCGACAACATCCTGTGGGGTTCGGACTTCCCCCATCCGGAAGGCACCTGGCCCGATACGCGCGCATGGCTCCGGAAGACCTTCCACGACATCCCGGTCGAGGAGACCCGGCGGATGCTCGGTCTCGCAGCGGCGGAGGTCTTCGGGTTCGACCTCCCCGCACTGGCCCCCCTGGCCCGCCGGATCGGCCCCACCCCCGCCGACCTCGGCCAGCCCGTCGACCAGACCGCCGTCGAGGCGTCCTGGGCCCGCTCGCGCCGGGTCGGCCGGCACTGGCTCACCGACCACGACTTCCCGGCCGTCGGAGCGGACCGGTGAACGGCGGGCGGAGCGACGGCGCACCGGCGCGCGGCGACGAACGGGCCGGCGAACGGCCGGACCGGTACACCGTCGTCTCCGCCGACTGCCACGCGGGCGCCGACCTCCTCGACTACCGGCCGTACCTGGAGGGCAAGTACCACGACGCCTTCGACGCCTGGGCGGCCGGCTACGTCAACCCGTACCAGGACCTCCTCGCCGACACCGCGGACCGCAACTGGAACTCCGGGCGTCGGCTGCGCGAGCTGGAGGCCGACGGGATCGTCGCCGAGGTCGTCTTCCCGAACACCATCCCGCCGTTCTTCCCGTCCGCCTCGCTGATGGCCCCCGCCCCCACCCGCGAGGAGTACGAGCTCCGCTGGGCCGGCCTGCGCGCCCACAACCGCTGGCTGGCCGACTTCTGCGCGGAAGCGCCGGGCCGCAGGGCGGGCGTGGCCCAGATCCTCCTGAGCGACGTCGAGGAGGCGGTGCGGGAGGTGCGCCGCACCAAGCGGGCCGGGCTGACCGGCGGCATCCTGCTGCCCGGCGCACCACCGGGCTCCGGGGTGCCCGAACTGTACTCCCGGTCCTACGACCCGCTCTGGGCGGTCTGTGCGGAGCTCGACGTGCCGGTGAACCACCACGGCGGCTCGGCCTCGCCCCCGCTCGGCGACGAGCCCGCGGCCCGCGCCGTCTTCATGGTGGAGACCACGTGGTTCTCCCACCGGGCGCTGTGGCACCTGGTCTTCGGCGGAGCGTTCCGCCGCCACCCGGGCCTGCGGCTCGTCCTGACGGAACAGGGCTCGGGCTGGATCCCCGGGATCCTGGACATGCTGGACTACTACCACGGGCGGCTGGTCGCCGCGGCCTCCCGGGCCGTCACCGCCGAGTCCAAGTTCGGCACGGGGCTCGCGGACTCCATGGGCAAGGGCCCCAGCGAGGTCTGGCGCGACAACTGCTTCGTCGGCGCCAGCTTCATGCGTCCCCACGAGGTGCCGCTGCGCGACCGGATCGGCCTCGACAAGATCATGTGGGGCAGCGACTACCCGCACGACGAGGGCACCACCCCGTACTCCCGCGAAGGGCTGCGCATTGCCTACGCGGGACTGCCCGAGGACGAGGTCGCCGCGATGGTCGGGGGGAACGCGGCCCGCGTCTACGGCTTCGACCGCGATCTCCTCGACCGCCTGGCCGCCGTCCACGGCCCCGCCGTCGAGGAGATCGCCCAGCCCTTGAAGGAGGTCCCCGAGGGCGCCACCAGCCCGGCCTTCGCTCCGGGCGGGTCGGTCCGCGTCTGGTGAGCTGTCGGGTGCGACCCTCCTGACGTGACCGAACCCCCCGCACACGACGAGGCCCACGGCGGCCTCGGGTCCCGTCTCAACTGGCTCCGGGCGGCCGTGCTCGGAGCCAACGACGGCGTCGTCTCCACCGCCGGCCTCGTCGTCGGCGTCGCCGGTGCCACCACGTCCCAGGCCGCCCTGCTCACCGCCGGCCTCTCCGGGCTGCTCGCCGGTTCGATGTCGATGGCCGCGGGGGAGTACGTCTCGGTCTCCAGCCAGCGCGACTCGGAGAAGGCCGCACTCGCCCAGGAGAAGCGCGAACTGAGCGAACAGCCGGAGGCCGAACTCGCCGAACTGACCGGGCTGCTCGCGGCCCGCGGCCTCTCCCGGGACGTGGCCCGGGAGGCCGCCGAGCAACTCACCGCCCGCGATGCGCTCCGCGCCCACGCACGGGTGGAACTGGGCATCGACCCCGATGCCCTGACCAATCCCTGGCACGCGGCCGGCGCCAGCTTCCTCGCCTTCACCGTCGGAGCCCTCCTCCCGCTCCTCGCGATCGTCCTGCCCCCGACCTCGGCCCGCCTCTGGATCACGGTGCTGTCCGTCCTCGCGGCCCTCGCCCTCACCGGTTGGTGGTCCGCCCGGCTGGGTGCGGCTCCGGCCGGCCGCGCCGTCCTCCGGAACGTCTGTGGCGGCGCGCTGGCGATGGCGGTCACCTATGGCGCGGGGTCCCTGCTGGGGGCGGCGGGCGTCTAGTAGTACTTCGTTAGGTCTGGAGTGGTGGGGTGTGTGCTGCCGCGCGCGTGGTGGGTAACTCGCGGTGGCAGGTGGGGCATTCGCCGGTCCA
>NZ_JBHYMF010000200.1:0-12016 GCF_042742855.1 Streptomyces sp. NPDC058877
GGCCCCGTCCGCGCTACGGCTCCACCAGCGTCACCAGGAAGCGGTGTGCCCCGCTCACGTTCCCGGCGGCGTCGACCGTGCGGTACTCGACGGTGTGGGTGCCGTACTCCGGTGTCGCGTCGTCCCACGGCACCGCCCGGCTCCGGCCCAGCTTCCCGTACACGAGACCGTCGATCACGGTCCCGCCCGGAGAGAAGCGGAACGGCGCCCCGGCGTCCGTCGGCCAGCCGTAGTAGGTGTACCAACCGTCACCGTCCACCCGGAACTGGCTGACCACCACGCCCCCTTGGTCGTCCTGCGCGGCCAGCCGCATCGTGAACGCCCCGTCATAGACGTACTCCACCGGCCGCCCTGGGCGCCGCACCGTGCGCAGCGGCTCGGACAACTCGTACTCGACCGTGGCGGGGCGGGCGTCCACGGTCCACGTCAACTCCTCGTCCGAGCCCGCCAGGCGGGCCGTGAGCAGATGCGTCCCCGGTGCGATCCGCAGCGAACGGAGGTCCAGGTCGCGATCGTTGCGGCCGTGCGTCGGCACGGGACGCCCGTCCAGGAGCCACTGCACGGCGGGGGTGGCGTCCACGGTGTGGGTGGTGTCCGCGTGGACGACGCTCCGGGCGCCGACGGGCTGGCCGAGTGGGGTGTGCCCGGTGAACGCGGACCCGGTCGGCCCCGGCGTTCCGGCGCGCTTCCGAGGCGTGGCCAACGAGGGGTCCACCGTCCAGCGGACCGTTCGGGTCAGCGCCTCCGACGCGCGCACCGCCGGGTCGCGGACGAAGGGCGTCGGGTCGACGACCGTCGCCGTCAGGGTGTGCTCGCCGGGAGCGATCCGCAGCCCCCGCAGGTCGACCGTGCGCGCCCCGCGGGTGTCGAGGGCCCGTCCGTCGAGGCGCCAGGTCACGTCCAGCGCGCCACCCACCGGATGCAGGGTGTCCACCCACACCGTGCGGTCCGCACCGATCGGCACCGCGTTCGGGGCGTGGTCCTGCACCAGGTCCACCTTCGCCGCCATCGCCCGGACCATCACCTCGCGCTCCACCTGGTCGAAGGCGTAGCCGAGGGTCTTCATGAGGGAGTGTCGGCTCGGACGCCACACGCCCTCCGTGCTGTACAGACCGCCCTCGTGGCGGCCGATGGTCCCGCCCGATTCGCTCTCCTCGCCGAGCCAGCGCCACCACTTGGCGTGCTGCTCCCGCAACTGCTCCTCGGTCAGCAGCGTGTGGTGCACGGAGGAGGGCTCGGGTCCTTCGTACGCCTCTCCGGGGACACCGCGGGCGTAGTAGTCGTACTCGTCCTGGAGGCCGCCGAGCGAATGCCCTATCTCATGGGGTGTGATGAGCGAGGAAAGCGCGTTGCCGCCGGAGGCCGTGGCGTAGCTCCCGCCCGCGCCGCCGTAGGTGGAGCTGTGCGCGAGGGCCACGATCTGGCGGTTGGCGCGGCTCGTGCCCGGAACGAGATCGGCGAGCGCGGCGGCCTTGCGGCCGTCGACGGTCAGGAGCCGCTGCACGCCGTTGGGGTTGCAACCGCCCCAGAAGGCCATGTCGAGCGCGGTGTCGCGGGCGGGAGAGGTGAGCCCGGGGTCGCAGTCCACGCCCGATTCGGCCGAAGGCACCTCCACCGCCCACACGTTGACGTAGGAGCGGTACGAGGCGAAGGGTTCGACGCTCCACAGGGTGCTCAGGTGCCGTGCGAGGTCGGCCCGGAAGGCGGGCATCTCGGCAGCGGTGTAGCCGTCGCCCATGAAGACCAGGTTGAACCGCCGATCGGCCGGTCCGGTGGTCTGCACGGCCACGACGGCCGGACCGTCGGCGGTCGTGGGCGTCTCGGCGGCTGCCGGCACGGTTCCCACCAGGCCGGCAGCCAGCAGGCAGAGCACGGCGAGGCGGGTCGCCGCACGTCGGACCCGCGTGCGCTGTGAGGTCATGGGGGGCGAGCCTAGGTCGCACTTCCCGCCTCGTAAAGTCGTTCGTCAGCCGTGTGTTCGTCAGTCGGTCATCTCAGCTTCGCAACCAGTCCAGTCCCGGGTGCACGGCCGTGTAGCCCTCGACGAGCCGGCGGGCCACCGCCACCGAGTCCACCAGGGGATGCAGCGCGAAGGCCTTGACGGCCGTTGCCCGGGAACCGCTGTCCACCGCGGCCAGCACCTCCCGCTCGACCGCCTTCACGGCGGTCACCAGACCGACGGCGTGCTGGGGCAGCGGAGCCGTGGACACCGGGTGGGCGCCGTTCGCGTCGACGAGGCACGGCACCTCGATCACGGCGTCCGCGTCGAGCACGGAGAGCGTCGAGCCGTTGCGCACGTTGAGGATCAGCGTGGTCCGCTCGTCCCGGGAGATCGCCCGCATCAGTGCGAGCGCCACCTTCTCGTAGCCGCCCGATTCCAGGTCCTGCTCGTCGCGCTCTCCCGTCCCGGCCGCTTCCCGGTTGGCTGCCATGTAGGTCGCCTCCCGGTCGGCGAGCGTGCGCTGCCAGGCGGGCAGGGCCGGAGCGTCGGGCTTGCCCGCTTCCCGGTAGAAGGACTCCTGCTGGTCGCGCAGATAGGCGCCCCGGGTCCGTTCGGCCGATCGGTAGGCGTGGACGGCCTCCCGGTTGAAGTAGTAGTAGTGCAGGTACTCGTTGGGGACGGCGCCCAGCGAGCGCAGCCACTCCGGGCCGAAGAGCCGGCCCTCCTCGAAGGAGCCCAGGGCCTCCTCGTCGGCGAGCAGCTCCGGCAGCCGGTCCTTGCCGTCGACCCGTAGGCCCCGCAGCCAGCCGAGGTGGTTGAGGCCCACGTAGTCGATCCAGGCCTCGTCCGGGTTCGTGCCCAGGAGGCGGGCGACCCGGCGCCCGAGGCCCACGGGGGAGTCGCAGATGCCGACCACCCGGTTGCCGAGCACCCGGGACATCGCTTCGGTGACCAGGCCGGCCGGGTTGGTGAAGTTGATGACCCAGGATTCCGGCGCGAGTTCGGCGATCCTCCGGGCGATGTGCAGTGCGACGGGTACGGTCCGCAGACCGTACGCGATGCCTCCCGCACCCACCGTCTCCTGTCCGAGCACGCCTTCGGCCAGCGCGATCCGCTCGTCGGCCGCCCTTCCGTCGAGTCCACCGACGCGGATCGCGGAGAACACGAAGTCGGCCCCGCGCAAGGCATCGTCCAGGTCGGTCGTCGCCGTCACCGTCGGTGCGTCCGGCACCCCCTCCGCCTGGTCCGCGAGGACCCGGGCGATGGCCGAGAGTCGCCCCCCGTCGAGGTCGTGCAGGGTGACGTGGGTGACCCGTCCCTCGGCGCGGTCGCCGAGGAGTGCGCCGTACACCAGCGGCACCCGGAATCCGCCGCCTCCGAGAATCGTCAGTCGCATGCCCGTACGTTACTCGGGAGCGGCCCCCGAACAGCGGGATTCCGCGCCGCCGTCCGTCCGGGCGTCCACATTCCGGGCGCGGTTCCCGGTGCGTGGCAGCGTACGGGGAGCCCCGTCGGGGGTCTTCGGTGGGGGACAATGGCGCCATGTCCCGACGCAAGACCCGCCCGCGTACGTCCCCGGTCGCCGTTCCGTCCGCCGTCACCGCCACCTCGCCCTGCCCTTGTGGCCTCGACGCCGCCTACGGTGCGTGCTGCGGCCGGTTCCACACGGGGGCCGGTGGGGCGGCACCCACCGCGGAGCTCCTCATGCGCTCCCGCTACAGCGCCTTCGTCGTTCGTGACGAGGCGTACCTCCTGCGGACCTGGGCGCCCGGGACGCGGCCGGGGGAGGTCGACTTCGACCCGGGGCTGCGCTGGGTCGGACTGGAGATCGAGGAGACCACCGAGGGCACCCCTTTCCACCAGCACGGCACCGTCACCTTCACCGCCCGCTACGCCCACGGCGGCGAACCGGGCTCCCTGCACGAGCGGAGCCGTTTCGCCCGTCACGAGGGCGCTTGGGTGTACGTGGACGGTGACTTCACCGCATAGCGGTACGCCCCGTGGGGCGTCGGCTCAGCGCGCGCCGGCCCCCGCCGTCGCCCGGGTCGCCGGGAGGCCGTTCGCGAGGTCCTCGGCCACGATCTTCTTGGCGATGGCGTCCGTCGCCACCCGCAGCTCGGGTCCGCTGGGACGGCCGCGCTCCTGGGCGATGACGTCGGAGAGCCAGGCCCCCCAGGCGCGGGTGATGACCTCGGCCTCGCGCTTGCCCGCGGCCGTGTGGGAGAGCAGATTGCCGTCGCGGGTGAGGAAGCCCTCGTCGACCATCCGGTCGAAGACCGGCAGGAGCACCTCCGGCGGCACCCGCCGCCCGGCCGAGATCAGGCCGAGACTGGCGTGCCCGACGGTCCGGGTGAAGAGTTCGACCTGCATCACCGCCCAGGCTCCCGCGGTGTCCAGCCGGGTGTCGGACGCGGCGACGATGCGCCGGATCGTGTCCAGGTCGGTGCGGCGCAGGATCCGACCGACGGAGAGTTCGAGGAGTTGCTCCGAGTCACCGGTCGCCGTGGGGGAGCCGAAGCCCTCGCCCATGTCGGGAGCGGCGGCACGTGCCGAGTCGCGGAGCGTCACCTGCTTGAGGAAGAGGGCGACGACGAAACCGACCGCGGCGACCGGCACGGTCCAGAGGAAGACGGTGTGGAGGGTGTCCGCGTAGGCCTGCACGATCGGCTGCGCGACCCCTTCCGGGAGTTGGTGCACTCCCGCCGGGCTCTGCGCGGCCTTCGCGATCCCGCTGGGGTCGATGCCCAGGCCGTCGGCGACGGCGGCGGCCTCGCCGACGCCCCTCGTCAGGTTGGGCCCGAGCGAGTTGGTGTAGATCGTTCCGAAGACCGCCGTGCCGAAGGAACTACCGAGGGTGCGGAAGAAGGTGACGCCCGAGGTGGCCGTGCCGAGGTCGGCGTAGTCGACGGTGTTCTGCACGGCGATGGTCAGGACCTGCATGCACAGGCCGATGCCGACGCCGAGGACGAACATGTACAGCGACTCCAGCCAGGTGCTGGTCTCCGGCCCCATCAGGGAGAGCAGGAACAGTCCGGCGCCCATCACCAGGCAGCCCACGATGGGGAAGACCCGGTACCGTCCGGTCTTGCTGACGACGTTGCCGCTGAAGACGGACGCGATGAGCAGGCCGATGACCATGGGGAGGGTGCGGATGCCGGACACGGTGGCCGAGTCCCCGTCGACGTACTGCAGATAGGTCGGCAGGAAGGTCATCGCGCCGAGCATGGCGAAGCCGACCACGAAGCTCAGCACCGAGCAGACCGTGAAGACGGGATTGCGGAACAGCCGCATGGGCAGCATGGGTTCCGCCGCCCGGGTCTCCACCCAGCAGAACAGGGCCAGGGCGAGGAAACCGCCGAGGAAGAGGCCGATGATGACGCCGGAGCCCCAGGCGTACTCGTTCCCGCCCCAACTGGTCGCCAGGATCAGGGCGCTGGACCCGGCCGCGACGAGCGCGATGCCGGTGTAGTCGATGACCGGGCGGCCGGCGGAGCGCACGGAGGGGATCGTGCGTGCGGCGGCGATGACGACCAGGATCGCGATGGGGACGTTGACGTAGAACGCCCAGCGCCAACTGAGGTGGTCGGTGAACAGGCCTCCGAGGAGCGGTCCGATGACGGTCGAGACGCCGAACACGGCACCGATCGCGCCCTGGTACTTGCCGCGTTCGCGCAGCGGGATCACATCGGCGATGAGCGCCATCGAAGTGACCATCAGGCCACCGGCACCGATGCCCTGGAGGCCGCGCCAGACGATCAGCAGCGTCATGTCGGTGGCCAGTCCGCACAGGAACGAGCCGGTGATGAAGACGACCGCGGAGATCTGGAAGATCAGCTTGCGGCCGAAGAGGTCGCCGAACTTGCCGACGAGGACGGTCGCGACCGTTTCGGCGAGCAGGTAGGCGGTGACCACCCACGACATGTGGGCGGCGCCGCCGAGGTCCGAGACGATCGTGGGCAGGGCGGTGCCGACGATCGTCTGGTCGAGCGCGGCGAGGAGGACGCCCAGCATGATCGTGCCGAAGATGATGTTGCGGCGTCGGCCGTCGAGCACGGGCGGCTCGGGCGCGGCCGAGGGTTTGGGCGCTGCGTCGCTGGTCAGGGTCACTCTCGCAGCGTCACACCGCCCTTGTCCTCATGCATGCGGGGACGGCCGGACAGGTGTACCCGGCGGCCCGGAGGAGGACCCGACCGGTCAGGGGGTGACGGTCAGGCGGGGGTGGTGCTTGGCGAGGATCTTGTTGGCCCGTGCGAGCGCGGCGAGTGCGTGTTCGCGGTCCGCCCGGTCCTCGGCGCACAGCGGCCCCCGGAAGCGGTACACCTCGCGCGCCGCACAGTCCGCGTCGACCTCGGCCTGGAGGACGTGCAGGGGCAGGCAGGCACCGATCATCGCGGCCACGCTGTCGGGGATCGGGACGGGAACGAGGCGCGAGGGCGAGGTGATCACGGGTCAGTCCTAGTCGGTCCGGAGAGGTTACGGAAGGGGCTCGTCTCCATACGTACCGGATGGCGGTGCGGGTTCCGGTACGGCGGTGTCGCGGTCGGGCAACGGCGCGCTGCTCCGCCGGGCGCCCGCGCAGGTCGTGGAGGAGAGCGCCGCATGGTGCCGTCGACCGAGGGCGGGGGCGTTCTCGCAGGTGCGGGGGGTGACCGACAGTGCCCGCGGAGCGCACCGCCATCTGAAATCGCGCAGGGGTTCGACGAACGCCTTGCCGCTTCTGCGCTTCGCGGCCAGGGGCGGGCGTCGTGGAATGTGCGGCATCTCACGTTGCGGCGCCAAGGCTCCGGGGTGAGCGGAAACCGGCGCCCGACCTACCGGAAGACCTCCGTCGGGTCGCACGAGACGGGCTCGTCCCACTGCCCGCAACCGCAGGACTCCGGAGTCCGGTCCGGCCGCCACCGCTCGAAGCGTGCGGCATGGCGGAAACGGCCCCCTCCGTGTGGTCGTGCCCGACCTCGCAGACCCGCTCCGGGCGGAGGGTGGCCCAGGAGGGGCCTTCCTGCCCGACCAGCGGCTCGGGGCGCCCGGCAGCCGTCCCACTTGGCCTCGTACGGCATGCCCGGCGGGATCCGCTCGACGGCCTTCGCCGGCATCGGCCTCACGGTCGGCATCACCGGAAGGCCCATGCGTCGATCGCCCGTTGTGCGGGGCATGGCGGCGCGGCCTAGGCTGGCCGCCATGGCGGGCGAGGCGGCGGAGCTGCGGGTCGGTGGTCGGACCGTACGGGTTTCCCACCCGGACAAGCTGTACTTCCCCGGGCCCGGCTACACCAAGCTGGACCTGGTCCGGTACTACCTGGCCGTGGGGGAGGGGATCACCCGGGCCCTCGGGAACCGCCCCACCACCCTGGAGCGCCATCCCGACGGGGTCGACGGCGAGTCCTTCTTCCAGAAGCACGCTCCGAAGCACCTGCCGGACTGGATCCCCACGGCCCGCGTCACCTTCCCCAGCGGCAGGTCGGCCGACGAGTTCTGCCCCACCGAAACCGCCGCGGTGCTGTGGGCGGCGAACCTCGGAGTCGTCACCTTCCACCCCTGGCCGGTGCGCCGCGGCGACACCGACCACCCCGATGAACTCCGCATCGACCTCGACCCGCAGCCCGGCACGGACTACGCCGATGCCGTCCGTGCCGCCCATGAGCTCCGCGCGGTCCTCGACGAGCACGGATTGCGCGGTTGGCCGAAGACCTCGGGCGGCAGGGGGCTCCACGTCTTCGTTCCGATCGTCCCCGACTGGACGTTCACCGAGGTGAGGCGAGCCGTGATCGCCTGTGGTCGGGAGCTGGAGCGGCGGATGCCGGAGCGGGTCACCGTCGCGTGGTGGAAGGAGGAGCGCGGGAAGCGGATCTTCGTCGACTACAACCAGGCCGCCAGGGACCGCACGATCGCATCCGCCTACTCGGTGCGTTCCCGTCCCCATGCGCCCGTGTCGGCGCCGCTGCGGTGGGAAGAGCTCGACGACGCGGTGCCGCGCGACTTCGACATCGAGACGATGCCGGTCCGGTACGCGGAGGTCGGGGACGTCCACGCGGACATGGAGGACGAGCGGTTCGGTCTGGAGTCGCTGCTCGACCTGGCCCGACGGGACGAGAGGGACCGAGGCCTGGGGGACCTGCCGTATCCGCCGGAGTATCCGAAGATGCCGGGCGAGCCGAAGCGGGTGCGGCCGAGTCGGGCGAAGGGGACGCCCTCGCAGGGGTGAGGGTTCCGGGAGGGGGTGTCTCCGGTCGGGCGCTTCCGACCTTCTCCCGGTGAACTGAAACAACACGAACGATCGTGCTAGCATTTTTCCAAGCCCAGGACGACCGAGGAGATCCGGCATGTATCCCATGGCATCGTTCATTCGCCCCGCCCTGAACGTCGCCGCCCGCGTCGCCCCCGGCCCGGCCGGCCGCTGGGCCTTCCGGCTCTTCGTCCGTCCCTTGGGTCGAGCCCGGCTGAAGCCGGGGGAGCGGGCGTTCCACGATGCGGCCCGCACCGACGTCCTCCGGGTCGGCGAGAAGGAAGTGGTCACCTATGCCTGGGGCGACGGCCGGCGGCCCGTCCTCCTCGTCCACGGCTGGTCCTCGCGGGCCTCGCGACTCGGGGCCTTCGCGGAGGAGCTCCTCGGGCGCGGCTACAGCCCGATCGCCTTCGACGCCCCCGGGCACGGTGACTCCGCCGGCCGGGCCAGCAACATCCTCGAGTACCGTCGGATCATCCGGGAGCTGCACGCCCGGCACGGCGACTTCGAGGCGGTCGTCGCCCATTCCTTCGGAGTCCTCGCCTCCCTCTTCGCCCTCCGCGAGGGCGTCCGGGCGAACCGCTTCGTCGGGCTCGGTGGCGTCGGCTCCTTCGAGATGCTCCTCGCGGGCTTCCAGGCCGGCCTCGGCGTGGACGATCGGGTCCTCGGGCGGATGCGTGCCCATGTGGAGGAGGTGCTCGCCCCCGACGAGCCGGGGGTCTGGGACCGCTTCGGTGCGGACCATGCACCGGAGGAACTGGGCGCGCCCGTCCTGTTGTTCCACGACGAGGGCGACGACATGGTTCCCCTGGCCCAGGCGCGGTTCCTCGCGCGGGCCCACGGTGACCGGGCCCGGCTCGTCGTCACCCGGGGCCTCGGTCACCGCCGCATCCTCGCGGACCCCGAAGTCATCGCCGAGGCGGTGGAGTTCGTGACGTCCGCTTCCGGTTCCGTGACGGAGTCGGGGGGCAAGGCCGTCGGGGGAGTGCTCGGTCCGGCAGGACGGTGAACGGAGCGCGTCCCGTGCGGGCCGAGGGATCGATGCCCGCCGGCCGGAGGGGCTGGACCGGGGCCCGGCCCCGAAGTGTGCGGACCCGACCCCGGATCCCGCCGTGGAAAGGGGGAGGCCGGAACCGGTACCGCTCAGGCCGGCTCGTCCAGTGCTCCTCGACCCCGTTCCGTTGCCGAGGAGGACAGTCGGGCCGCAATGCCCCGCTCGGCCCGGTCGTAAGCGCTGGGGTCGCCGAACAGTACGGACCGTGCGTTGGCCGCTTCCATGAGGGCGATCACCTCGAACGCGAACTGTTCCACGTCGAGGTCCTCGTCCAGTTCGCCGACGGAGCGCGCCTCCGTCAAGGCGTCCTCCACATAGGTGATCCAATCGCGGCGGGCCCGTGCCACGGCGTCGTGGACCGGCCCCGTGCGTGCGTCGAACTCGGCCGACACCGCGTAGAAGAAGCAGCCTCCCGAGAAGACCCGCTCCGAGGAGTACGCCAGCCAGTTCCGGCACAGTGCGCGCACTCGCCGTGCGCCTGGCGGAAGTTCCTTCAGGGGGGCGACGACGCGCTTGGCGAAAACGGCGACGGCGGCCCGGACGGTGGCGAGTTGGAGTTCCTCCTTGGAGCCGAACAGCGCGAAGACGCCGCTCTTGCTCAGCTCCAACTCGGTTGAGATCCGCCCCAGGGACAGCCCTTCGAGCCCTTCCGCCGAGGCGATGTCCATCGTCCGGCCCAGGACGAGGCGCCGCGTCTGGTTGCCCCGCTCCACCCGTCCGTCGGTCTTGGTCCCGGCGTCGCTTCCGCTCATGGCCCCATCGTACTGAACGAACGACCGTGCGGACATCTTTGCGAGGAGCGGGCACTCCCGCCCGGGGCGCGGCCCCCGGCGGTGTCCGTCATTGATCGAACGTTGATGGCGCGTTTACGACGCTTCGGCAGGCTGTCGGTCATGCAGACGGACATCGACGTGCTGACCGCCCCCGACCTCTCCTGGCGCGAGAACGCCCTGTGCGCCCAGGCCGGTCCGGAGTTCTTCTTCCCGGCCCCCGGCTCGTCGACGCGGGAGGCGAAGCAATTGTGCGGGGCGTGCGAGGGGCGCGTGGCGTGCCTGGAGTACGCGCTGGCCCACGACGAGAGGTTCGGGGTGTGGGGCGGTCTTTCCGAGAAGGAGCGGGGCCGGCTCAAGCGGCGGAGCCGTTGAGCCGTACCGCCCTCCGCCCGCGGACCCGTCGGGGGCGGAGGGCGGAGGGCGGTGAGGGTGTCGTCCCGAAGCGGCTCAGCCGGCCGCGCGGGCGGCCATGCGGGCCTTGCGGGCGGCGAGCTTCTCGTCGAACTTGCTCGCCTCGCTGTCCAGTCCGTTCATGTACAGCCCCAACTCCTCCTGTGCGCGCAGGCCGTCCGGGCCGAGGCCCTCGATCTGGAGCACCTTGAGGAAGCGCAGCACGGGCTGGAGGACGTCGTCGTGGTGGATGCGCAGGTTGTAGATCTCGCCGATCGCCATCTGGGCGGCGGCCCGCTCGAAGCCCGGCATGCCGTGCCCGGGCATCCGGAAGTTGACCACGACGTCCCGCACGGCCTGCATGGTCAGGTCGGGGGCGATCTCGAAGGCCGCGCCCAGGAGGTTGCGGTAGAAGATCATGTGCAGGTTCTCGTCGAGCGCGATGCGGCCGAGCATCCGGTCACAGACCGGGTCCCCGGACTGGTGGCCGGTGTTGCGGTGCGAGATGCGGGTGGCGAGCTCCTGGAACGAGACGTAGGCCACGGAGTGCAGCATCGAGTGCCGGTTGTCCGACTCGAAGCCCTCGCTCATGTGTGCCATGCGGAACTGTTCCAGCTTGTCCGGGTCGACGGCGCGCGAGGCGAGCAGGTAGTCGCGCATCACGATGCCGTGCCGGCCCTCCTCTGCGGTCCACCGGTGCACCCAGGTCCCCCAGGCACCGTCGCGGCCGAAGAGGCTGGCGATCTCGTGGTGGTAGCTCGGGAGGTTGTCCTCGGTGAGCAGGTTGACCACGAGGGCGATCTTGCCGATGTCGGTGACCTTGGACTGCGACGGCTCCCAGGCCTCGCCGTCCTCGAAGAGGCCGGGGAAGTTCCGGGCGTCGGACCAGGGCACGTACTCGTGCGGCATCCAGTCCTTGGTGACCTTCAGGTGTCGGTTGAGCTCCTTCTCCACGACCTCTTCGAGTGCATAGAGCAGCCGTGCGTCGGTCCACCCTGTCGAGCTGCCGAGGGAGGGAGAGGTGAGCGTCACGGGAACTCCTGGGGACGGAGAGGGGCATACGGGCGTACCTACGGATTCGTAGGTTACGAGACCGTAGGTTAAGGCTCCATAAGGCGTCGACCAAGCCCGCTTTGGTGATGTCCGGTTACGTTCCGTTATGTTCGCTGTTCCTGGATGTGTCAGGAGGCCCAGGTCACGTCCGGGGCGGCTGTCGACGGGGCCGCGGTCGACTACGCAGCGCAGACGTCCGGCCGCTCGGAGCAGGTGATCGGCGGTGCCGGACTCCACTGCCGTGAGCGGGGCTCGTGGCACCTCCGTCGAGCGGTGGCGCGCTCGCCGGGAGCCGGCTCTGTGCCGGCCGTGCCCCGATCGTGTTCCCCGTCCCCGTCCCCCTCCCCGTACCCGTTGCCGTGGGCGCGAAGCACGCCGCTCGTCCCCGCTCCCGACCGGTGCGGCACCTCCCTCTCCGTGCCGCACCGTTGGGGTGCACCGGGTGTTTCCGGTGGGGCTGCCGGCGTCAGGCCGCCGGCAGCCCCGAGGCCTCCCCCCCGCGGCGGACCCCGGTGGGGTGCCCCCACACGTAGCGGGTGGTGTGGGGCGATTGGCAGTGGAGGCGCACCGCGCCGGTGATAA
>NZ_JBHYMF010000201.1:0-11851 GCF_042742855.1 Streptomyces sp. NPDC058877
GACCCGCTGGCCCTCCGCCCCGGCGGCGTCCAGGGTCGCCCGCGCGGCCTTCACGGCCGCCTCGATCGTCAGGTGCGTCGACTCCACCGTGTTCTGGCCGGTCGCATCGGCCGTGACGGCAGCGGGGACGGCGGCCGGGGCGGCGGCGTTCGCGGAGACCACGCCGAAGGTGCCGGCGGCAACGACGGCGGCAGCGGTGGCACCGAGCAGGATCTTCTTCATGGGGCACTCCGTAGGGGTGGGGAGGGGCAGGGGGACGAGCGGGGGAACCGTGGGCGGGCGGTCTTCCGCGCCGCCCGGTCCGTCCTGCGCTCTGCCTCCATCCTCCGGCCGGCCCCGCCTCCCACCGGTCCGCGTTCCGGCTGGCCTCCGCGCGCGCACCGGACGACGGGGCCGTCAGCCGATCGGTTGATGCCCGGCTGGCCCCGCCGGGCCACCATGGACCCGTACACCCAGGTCAGGAAGGCGGTACGGTGACGCGGCCCACGGAGCACAACCCGGACGCCCGCTGGCTGGCGCGCATCATGCACGTCGCCTTCTTCCTGCTGCTCGGCGCCTCCCTGGCCCGCTTCCTGCTGCGGCACGGCTGGGAGGACCGCAGCCCGTGGATCGCGGCCCTCACCGGTGCGCTCGCCTCCCTCTACCTGCTGGGCCCGGTGCTCGGCACCCGCGCCACCCCCCGCCGGATCGCCTGGTTGAGCACGGTCGTCGCCGTCTGGGTCGTCCTCGTCGTCCTGGCGCCCAGCTTCGCCTGGTGTGCGGTGCCGCTCTTCTACACGGGCCTGCGCACCCTCCCGCCGCGCGCCGCGCTGGGCCTGGTCGCCCTGCTGACCGCCTTCGTGGTCTTCGCGCAGGTGCAGCTCTCGCACGGCGGGTGGGACCCGAACCTGATCGTCGCCCCGCCGACCGTCGCCGCCCTCGCCACCGGGGTCTTCGTCTACTCCGACCGGCAGGCCGCCCGTCAGCGGGCCCTCATCGACGACCTGATCCGCACCCGGCGCGAGCTCGCCGCCATCGAACGCCGCGAGGGCACCCTCGCCGAGCGCCAGCGGCTCTCCATGGAGATCCACGACACCCTCGCCCAGGGCCTGTCCAGTCAGCAGATGTTGCTCCAGGCCGCTGACCGCACCTGGGACAGCGACCCCGCCACGGCCCGCCGCCACGTCCGCACCGCCGAGTCGATCGCGGAACGCAACCTCGCCGAGGCCCGCCGGTTCGTGCAGGACCTCGCCCCCGCCGACCTCGCCGGGGGCGGCGGCCTGGAGGAGGCGCTGCGCGGACTCGCCGCCCGGGAATCGGTGGCCTTCCGGGTCGACGGGACCGCGGTGCCGCTGCCCGACCGGACGCAGTCGGCACTGCTGAGGATCGCCCAGGGAGCCCTCGCCAACATCCGTGAGCACGCCGGCGCGCGATCCGCCGCCCTGACCCTCAGCTACCTCGACGACCAGGTCGTCCTGGACGTCGCCGACGACGGCCGCGGCTTCGACCCGGCGCTCGTGCGCGAGCAGGGCGAACGGGGCCACGGCCTGCCCGCGATGCGGGTGCGGGCCCAGCAGCTCGGTGGCACCCTGACCGTCGAGTCCACCCCCGGCGAGGGCACGGTGCTCTCCGCCGCGATCCCGCTCTCCCTGGAGCCCTGATGTCCGTACGGATCCTGCTCTGCGACGACCACGCGGTGGTCCGCGCCGGCCTGCTCGCGCTGCTCGGCAGCACTCCCGACATCGAGGTGGTGGGCGAGGCCGGCAGCGGCGAGGAAGCCGTCGCCATGGCCGCGAAGCTGACCCCGGACGTGGTCCTGATGGACCTCCAGCTCGGAGCGGGCATCGACGGCGTCGAGGCGACCCGCCGGATCGCGCCCACCGGCGTCCACGTCCTCGTCCTCACCACGTACGACACGGACGCCGACATCACCCGGGCGATCGAGGCGGGCGCCACCGGCTACCTGCTGAAGGCCGAGCGGCCGGAGGAGCTGTTCGCCGCCATCCGCTCCGCCGCCCAGGGCCGCACCGCCCTCTCCCCACCGGTCGCCAGCCGGGTCATGGACCGGATGCGGGGCGCCGCCGGTCCGAGCCTCACCGACCGGGAGCGGGACATCCTCGGTCAGCTCGGGCGCGGACTCGGCAACCGGGAGATCGCCCGGGCCCTCTTCATCAGCGAGGCCACGGTGAAGACCCACCTCGGTCGGATCTACGCCAAGCTCGGCGTCGACACCCGCGCGGGCGCGGTGGCGGTGGCGAAGGAACGCCGGCTGCTGCCGTAGGCCGGGACGCCGCCCACGGCCCGACGGAGGGCACGCGCACCGGGTCCCCCAGGGCGACTCCGAAGGGCCAAAAACCTTCATCCTTCACATAGCGCCGTGATCGGGAGCTGCCCTACAACCGACTCCTCCTCACGCTCAGGACACACGGAAACAAGCAGCCCAAACGGGCCTTCTTCCCCTCCGCCTTCGCAGCTCTGAGCGACTCGGCATCCCGGACCTACCACGACAAGAAGATCGCCCAGGGCAAGTGCCACGTCCAAGCCCTGCTCCGCCTCGCCAGACGCAGGGCCGACGTCCCGTTCGCGATGCTCCGCGACGGAACCTTCTACGAACCCCAGCCGTCAGCAGCTTCACGAGCAGGCAAGAAGACGGGCTGGCGGCTACCGTTCCTCGCCTGCACCAGGAACGTGAACCGCCACGTCGTAATTGCCGATCAGGTCGGCCAGAGCACGTGGACTCACGCCCTTCACGTTCTGCCGCCCGGGATCGGCTCCTGCCGCCAGCAGCACCCGGAGCGTTGCCGGATCACCCCGATAGTTGTACACCGCGCCGAAGAGGGCCGTGCTGCCGTTACGGTCGCCCACGTCCACCGTCGCGCCAGCTGCCAGGAGCAGCTCGGCGGCAAGCGCGCCCTGAGACTGCGCGGCGAAATGCAGCGGTGTCATGCCTGCCTTGTCCGCCAGGTCCGGATCCGCCCCGCCCGCCAGCGCTTCTCGCAGGCCAGCAATGTCTCCCTGCTCGGCGCAGTGATGCACCGCCGAGCGACCCATCCAGTCCAGCCCCTGCCCCACGTCCACCATGACGCCCATCCTCTCCGAACTCGACGAAGAAGATACGGGCGCCCCGTCCCCGAACGCCTCTGCCCGCCCGACGCCCCCACCACTGCTACCCTGCGTTACCATCCGACAGCATGGTGTCACGAACCAGTGGGAGCGCACGTTGAAGCTCGCGATCGTCGGCGGCGGACCCGCCGGCCTCTACCTCTCGATCCTGCTGAAGCGGCAGGACCCGTCCCACGCGATCACCGTGTACGAACGGAACCCCGCGGGCTCCACGTACGGCTGGGGCGTCACCTACTGGGCCGGACTGCTCGACAAGCTCCGCGCCGGCGACCCGGAGTCCGCGGCGGCCGTCGCCGAAGCGTCCGTCAGCTGGACCGACGGGGTCGCCATCGTCCGCGACGAACGCACCGTCCACCGCGGCGACGCGGGCTTCGGCATCGGCCGACGGCGGATGCTCGCGCTCCTCGCCGACCGGGCCGAGGAGCTCGGCGTGCACCTGGAGTTCGAGCACGAGGTGCCCGGCCCGGAAGCGCCCGAGCTCGCGGACGCGGACCTCGTCGTCGCCGCCGACGGCGTCCACAGCGCCCTCCGCGAGGCGCACGCCGACCACTTCGGCAGCAAGGTCACCACCGGCCGCAACCACTACGTCTGGCTCGGCACCACCAAGGTCTTCGACTCCTTCAGCTTCGCCTTCAAGGAGACCGAGCACGGCTGGATCTGGTGCTACGCCTACGGGTTCAGCGGCGAACGCTCCACCTGCGTCGTCGAATGCTCCCCGGAGACCTGGACCGGCCTCGGCCTCGACACCCGCGACGAGGCCGACGGCCTGCGCCTGCTGGAGAAGCTCTTCCACGACCTCCTCGACGGGCACGAGCTGATCGGCCGGGAACGGGCCGACGGCGCCGCCCGGTGGCTCACCTTCCGCACCCTCACCAACCGGGTCTGGCACCGCGGGAACCTGGTCCTCCTCGGCGACGCCGCCCACACCACCCACTACTCGACCGGCGCGGGCACCACCCTGGCCCTGGAGGACGCGCTCGGCCTCGCGGACGCCCTGCGCGGGCACGCCGCCCTGGAGGACGCCCTCTCCGCATACGGCGAGCAGCGCCGCTCCGCCCTCGTCTCCGCACAGAGCGCCGCCCGCTACAGCGCCCAGTGGTACGAGCAGCTGCCCCGCTACATGCGCCTGGAGCCGGCCCGGATGTTCGCGCTCCTCGGCCAGCGCCACTCACCGCTGCTCCCGTACGTCCCCCCGCAGCTGTACTACCGGATCGACCGGGCCGCCGATCAGCTGGAGGCGCTGCGCCGACTGAAGAGGTGGCTCGGGCCGAGGGTGGCGCGCGCGGTACACGGCCGCCGCTGAACGGCCCGCACGCCCCGGTGCCGGACCGCGGACGGAACCGGCACCGACCGGGACGCCCGCCGTGGACCGGGGACGCCCCTCGCGCACCGAGCGGATTGCGGAGCGGGTCCGGTGCCGTGACACCATCGGTCCCGTGCTCGACATCGGCTACTCCCTCTCGCGTCGCTTCCCCGACCCGCCGCAGACCGACTACCGCCGCGCGGACGTCCACGCCCTGCGCCACGACCTGTTCTGCGGGGACGTCTACCTCGCCGACACCGAGACGGACCGCGAGGTGTCCACCGCCTGGGGATGGGTCCCGGTGCTCGACTTCGCCTGGGCGCTGTGCGACATCGTCGAGCAGCTCGACCAGGACCCCCGGGGCAGCCGCGCCGCGCAGCCGCAGTACGCGGAGCTCGACTTCACCGAGTCCACGGACCGGATGCTCTTCGAACGCCGCTTCGGCTGGGTGGACGTCGAAGCCGACTGGATGCCGGGCGACGAGCCGCCGGTCACCTTCAACCACGCCGAGCTGCGGCGCGAGGCCCGCGACTTCCTGCACGACCTGATCGCCGACCTCACCGACATGCACGAGGGCCTCGCCGACAACCCGGCCGTCTGGTCCCTCCAGGCCCGCTTCCCCCGCCTGCCCTGAGGGCCGGCCCGGGGCCGCCCGCCCTCAGCCCTCCACCCGCACCCCCAGCCGCGCCGCGAGCACCGGCGCGAGGTCGAAGAGCTGGGCCGAAGAGATCACCGCCCCCGCCAGGGACTCCACGCCCCGCGCGATCTCCAGGCGCTGCACCCCGCGCAGGTCCACGTCCTTGAGCCGCGCCCCCGTGAAGTCCGCCCCCGTGAGCACGCAGTCCACGAACTCGACCCGCTCCAGCACCGCACCCCCGAAGTCCGGCTCCGCGAGCACGCACCCCTCGAAGACGACGTCCTTCAACGTCGCCGCCCGCAGGTTCAGGTAGTCGCTCTTGCCGCCCCGGACCACGACCCTCTCCAGGACCGCCCCGTGCAGCTGCGCCCCGCCGAGCCGCGCCTCCACGAGCTCCACGTCCCGCAACTGCGCCCCGGCCAGATCCGTCCCCACCCCCCGGACCGCGGTCAGCACCGCATCGAGGAAGCGGGCACCCCTCAGTCGCGTCTCGTCGAGCGCGCACTCGCGCAGCGCACAGTCCATGAAACGGGCGCCCGCACCCGACTGACCCGCCAGGTCGAGCCCGACCAGTTCGAGTCCGTCGTAGTCCCCGTCGGGCTCCAACCCGCCCTCGTACGCCTCCAGCGGAGGCAGCCGCACCTCCGCGCGCCGTGCCCGTGCCGTCTTCTTCTCCCGCGTCCTCGCCATCCCCCCATCGTGCGGCAGGGCACTGACATCGATGCCCCCGATGTCACATCCGCGCCCCCGCCGGCCGTCCCCGTACGGAACCGACACGAGGATCGGCACGAGGGAGACGGACATGCAGGAGCTCACCATCATCGGCGGCGGCTTCGCCGGGCTGACCGCGGCCATCACGGCCGCCGAGGCCGGCGCCGAGGTGACCGTCCACGAGGCACACCGCACGCTCGGCGGCCGGGGACGCACGGCTGCCGGCCCGTACCGCACCAACGAGGGCCCGCACGCGCTGTACGACGGCGGACCCCACTGGGTCTGGCTCAAGCAGCGCGGCCTGCTCGGCGACCTCGCCCCGGTGCCCCCCGCCGAAGCCCTCCGGTTCCGCTTCCACCACGACGGTGCGCTGCGCCGCACCCCGCCGCTCGGCCTGCTCCGCCAGTCCCTGCACAGCGCCGAAGGGGCCCCCTCGACCTCGACTTCCACACCTGGGCGACCGGGCTCGTGGGCGAGTCCGCCGCCCGCACGGCCGCCGCGTACAGCGCGGTCGCGGTCTTCCACCACGACCCCGGGTCCCTCTCCGCCCGCTTCGTGCAGGAACGGCTGCACCGGGCCGCCGGCCTGCCGCCCGAGGCGCACTACGTCCGGGGCGGCTGGGGCCGGCTGATCGGCCGGATGGCCGCGCGGGCGGAAGGGCTGGGCGTGCGGATCGAGACCTCGTCGCGGATCGACGTCCTGCCGGTCGGCGGAGGGCCCGTGGTCGTCGCGACCGCGCTGCCCGCCGCCGCCCGGCTCCTCGGCGACCCGTCGCTCACCTGGGAGAGCGGCCGTACCGTCCTGTTCGACCTGGCCCTCCGCACCCGGAAGGGCGATCCGTTCGTGATCTCCGACCTGGACGAGCCCGGCTGGATCGAGCGGTTCACGGCACAGGACGTCTCGCTCGCCCCGACCGGGCAGCAACTGGTCCAGGCACAACTGCCCATCGGCCCCGGCGCGTCCAAGGCGGACGGCGTGGCCCGCGCCGAGCGCCTCCTCGACCTCGGCTTCCCCGGCTGGCGCGAGCGGACGGTGTGGCGGCGGGAGTCGGTCTCCCAAGGCCGTACGGGAGCGGTGGACCTCCCCGGCACCAGCTGGCGCGACCGGCCGGCCGTCGAGCGGGGCGACGGCGTGTACCTGGTGGGCGACCAGGTGGCGGCGCCGGGCGTACTGGCGGAGGTGTCGTTCACCAGCGCGGTCGAGGCGGTGTCGCTCGCCCTGCGGGCGAAGCACCTCGACCGCCCCGGCCCCCGGCACGCGTGAGGCCGGCCCCCGCGCGGGTCGCGGCGGCACGGACCGTCGCGACCCGGGGCCGGGGGGCGAGGGGCCGGACGGTCCCGATGCCGCGCAGGGCCGGGGTCACACCCCCAGCACGTCCCAGGAGTGCGCCTTGAACTCCTTCAGGAAGTCCGGGTGGTCCTCCCACATCCGGGCGGCGGAGCGCAGCACGTCCCAGTTGTGCTCCAGGGCCTGGTCGACGACCTGCCGCAGCTCCGGCGCCGTCTCCCGCTTCTCCACGAGACCGTTCACCGCCGAAGCGGCCTGCACGGTGTAGCGCAGGGCCCGCAGGGCCCGCGAGGTGTCGTCCATGCCGAAACCGTGGTCGCTCCCGTTCGCGGGGTCGAAGAGGGGCGTCAGTCGCGCCTCGATGAAGCCGGTGATCCGCTGGAAGCGCTGCTCGATGTCCATGCCCCCTTCCTACACCGTGCCGCCCCCGAGCTCCGCCAGGGCCCCGTCCGTCAGCCGGTACACCGACCACTCGTCCTGCGGGCGGGCACCCAGGGACTCGTAGAAGGCGATGGAGGGCTCGTTCCAGTCCAACACCGACCACTCCAGGCGCTCGTACCCCCGCTCGACGCAGATCCGGGCCAGCTCGCGCAGCAGTGCCTTCCCGTGGCCGCCGCCCCGCGCCTCCGGGCGGACGTACAGGTCCTCCAGGTAGATGCCGTGCACCCCGCGCCAGGTGGAGAAGTTGAGGAACCACAGCGCGAAGCCGACCGGCTCCCCGTCCTCCGCCTCCGCGATGTGCGCGAACGCGGCGGGGCGCTCCCCGAAGAGGGCTTCGTGGAGGTCCTCCGGGGTCGCGCGGACCTCGTGGAGGGCCTTCTCGTACTCCGCGAGGTCGCGGACCATGGCGTGGATGACGGGGACGTCGGCGGGCGTAGCAGTACGGATCATGTGCCCAGCCTGCCCCGGGTCACGCCCTCCTGGCCAGCAGGATCCTGGCGATGGCCATCTGGTCCGGGGCCAGGACGGACGCCCCGTCCTCGACGTCCCAGAGCCCGTTCTGCAACACGCGCCCCATGGTCCACGCGACCGCCCGCCCACGGTCCCCGACCACCTCCTCGACGAGCAGGTCGAACCGCCACAGCAGTTCCGCCGGGTCCACCCGCCCCTCCCGGCGACCGGCGAGCACCGGCAGCAGCTCGAAGCCCGGGTCGCCCGCGAGCGGTTTGGGATCGATGGCGAGCCACGGTCCCCGCTCCGGCTCGCGGGCCGCGAGGACGTTGCCCTGGTGCAGGTCCCAGTGGAGCAGCCGGTCACCCGGCTCCCCCACGACCTCCCGCACCACCGCCGCGCAGTCCCGCAGCAGCGCCGCCCCCGCCCCGTCCAGGAGGGTCGCGGCGGCCGGGGCGTCCGCGACCATGCGGGCGGCGACGGCACCGAGGCGGCGGAGCCCGTCCGGGGCGGGGACGGCGGTCAGCCGGGCGAGCAGCCCGGCCAGGACCCGGACCGCCTCCCGTGCGTCCGGCAGCGCGGACAGGGGCCGGAGCTCGTCCGCCCGCTCCAGCAGCATCGTGCCGGTCCCCGGGTCGTGGTCGAGGAGCCGTACCGCGCCCTCCCCTCCCCACGTGCACAGGGCGAGCGGCTCGCCCCGCGTCTCCTCGTCGGGCAGCTGGAACTTCAACGCCGCCGGCACGCCGTCAGAACCGCGCCGGACCGGCAGCACCAGCGAGGCCGCACCGTGCATCGCCGGGCCGGTGGCGGTGAGCCCCCACCGGCCGAGGAACTCCTCCGCCAAGCCCGGCAGTGCGGCCACGAACTCCCGCCCCGCCCCGTCGTGGTGGCTCGCCCGGGCCGCCGCCCATTCCTCCGGTACGCGCATCACGGGTCGAGCCTAGCCACCGCCGCCCGTCCGATGCCTTCGGTTCCTCCCGTATCCACACGCCCCTGGCCAGCGGTAACCTCCGGCCACACATCCGGAAGAGGGAT
Organism: Streptomyces sp. NPDC058877; assembly: GCF_042742855.1. Taxonomy (NCBI): domain Bacteria; kingdom Bacillati; phylum Actinomycetota; class Actinomycetes; order Kitasatosporales; family Streptomycetaceae; genus Streptomyces; species Streptomyces sp. NPDC058877. The sequence continues at coordinate 8,967 of NZ_JBHYMF010000201.1, forward strand.
AGAGATGAGCACGGTCGAGAGCACCGTCAACGGCGGCATATCGTTCTGGTACGCGCAGGAGGGCGCCCCCGCCCCGCGCGAGCCGCTGCCCGGGGACACCACTGCCGACGTCTGCATCGTGGGCGGCGGTTACACCGGTCTGTGGACCGCCTACTACCTCAAGAAGGCCGTCCCCTTCCTCAACATCACCGTCCTCGAAGCCAGGTTCTGCGGCTACGGCGCCTCCGGACGCAACGGCGGCTGGCTCTACAACGGCATCGCCGGACGCGACCGCTACGCCAAGCTCCACGGCCACGAGGCGGCCGTCCGCCTCCAGCAGGCGATGAACGCCACCGTCGCCGAGGTCCTCGACGTCTGCGAGGCCGAGGAGATCGACGCGGACCAGCACCGCGGCGGCGTCCTGGAAGTCGCCCTCTCCCCCGCCCAACTCGCCCGCCTCAAGGCGTTCCACGCCGCCGAACTCGCCTTCGGCGAGACCGACCGCGAGCTGTACGGCGCCCGTGCGACCGCGGACCGCGTCCGCGTCACCGGCGCCGTCGGCTCCTCCTGGACGCCGCACGGCGCCCGCATCCACCCGGTGAAGCTGGTCAAGGGCCTCGCCGCCACGGTCGAAGCGCTCGGCGTCACGATCCACGAGTCGACCCCCGTCACCGAGATCAAACCGAAGCTCGCGATCACCCCGTACGGCACCGTCCGCGCGCCGTACGTGCTGCGCTGCACCGAGGGCTTCACCGCCTCGCTCGCCGGCCAGCGCCGCACCTGGCTCCCCATGAACTCGTCGATGATCGCCACCGAGCCCCTCACCGACGCCCAGTGGGAGTCCATCGGTTGGGACGGCCGCGAAACCCTCGGCGACATGGCCCACGCCTACATGTACGCCCAGCGCACCGCCGACGGCCGCATCGCGCTCGGCGGCCGGGGCGTCCCGTACCGCTTCGGCTCCAGGGCAGCCACCGCCGCGAACGCCGACCGCACCGAGCCGCGGACGATCGAGGACCTCCGCGAGATCCTGGTCCGCTTCTTCCCGCAGCTCGCCGGGGTCCGGATCGAGCACGCCTGGGCCGGTGTCCTCGGGGTGCCCCGCGACTGGTGCGCCACCGTCACCCTCGACCGCTCCACCGGCCTCGGTTGGGCCGGGGGCTACGTGGGTTCCGGCGTCGCCACCGCCAACCTCGCGGCGCGCACCCTGCGCGACCTGATCAAGGAGGACTCGGGCCAGTCCGGGCCGACCGACCTCACCGCCCTGCCCTGGGTGAACCACAAGGTGCGCACCTGGGAACCGGAGCCGCTGCGGTGGCTCGGCGTACAGACCCTGTACGCGGCGTTCCGCGGCGCCGACCGCCGGGAGGCGTCCGGCCACACGGCCACCACCGACCGCGTCGCGGTCCTCGCGTCCAAGATCGCCGGCCGCTGATCCCGAGCGCCCGGAAGGGGCCGGGCACGCCGAAGGGTCCCGGACGCAGCGCGGCGTCCGGGACCCTTCGTCAAGAGCCGCCTGTCGGAATCGAACCGACGACCTCAAGATTACAAGTCAAGCGCTCTAGCCAACTGAGCTAAGGCGGCAGCGAGTGAAGTGTAACCAACCCGGCCCGGGCCACGGTCGGAAATCTCACGGCCCCGAGAGTGCTGACAGATCGGGCACCGCCAGGTAGCGTCACTTCCGGTTCACTCAGGTGGACTAGACCTCAATCCTTCCTTTACTCGGATCGTCCGGCACGTTCCTGCCGGTGAAGGGACGCATCACCATGGCTTCCGTCACGTTCGACAAGGCCACCCGGGTCTACCCGGGTGCCACCAAGCCCTCCGTCGACCAGCTCGACATCGAGATCGCGGACGGCGAGTTCCTCGTCCTCGTCGGCCCGTCCGGCTGCGGCAAGTCGACCTCCCTGCGCATGCTCGCGGGCCTCGAGGACGTCAACGCCGGCTCCATCCGCATCGGCGACCGCGACGTCACCCACCTGCCGCCGAAGGACCGGGACATCGCCATGGTGTTCCAGAACTACGCGCTGTACCCGCACATGACCGTCGCCGACAACATGGGCTTCGCCCTCAAGATCGCCGGCGTCAACAAGTCCGAGATCCGCGCCAAGGTCGAAGAGGCCGCGAAGATCCTCGACCTCACCGAGTACCTGGACCGGAAGCCGAAGGCGCTCTCCGGCGGTCAGCGCCAGCGCGTCGCCATGGGCCGCGCCATCGTCCGCGAGCCGCAGGTCTTCCTCATGGACGAGCCGCTGTCGAACCTCGACGCCAAGCTCCGCGTCTCGACCCGTACCCAGATCGCGGGCCTCCAGCGTCGCCTCGGCATCACCACGGTCTACGTCACCCACGACCAGACCGAGGCCCTCACCATGGGCGACCGCGTGGCCGTCCTCAAGGACGGCCTGCTCCAGCAGGTCGACTCGCCGCGCAACATGTACGACCGCCCCGCCAACCTCTTCGTCGCCGGCTTCATCGGCTCCCCCGCCATGAACCTGATCGAGGTCCCGATCACCGACGGCGGCGTGAAGTTCGGCAACAGCGTCGTCCCCGTCTCCCGCGAGGCCGTCGCCGCCGCGTCCGCCAAGGGCGACACCACCGTGACGGTCGGCGTCCGCCCCGAGCACTTCGACGTGTCGGGCCCGACGAGCAAGGACGGCCTGGCCGTGACCGTGAACGTCGTCGAGGAGCTCGGCTCGGACGGCTTCGTCTACGGCTCCACCCGCGTCGGCGCCGAGGACAAGGACCTGGTGGTCCGCGTCGGCGGCCAGCGCCTCCAGGGTGACGGGATGGCCTTCCGCGTCGGCGACGGGCAGGCGCCAGTTGGGGTACTGGTCCCAGGTCCCGGGCAGGTTCTGCGGGCGGCGGTCGCCCACGGCGTCCGGGAGCCAGACGCCGGACATCAGGGC
>NZ_JBHYMF010000202.1:0-11771 GCF_042742855.1 Streptomyces sp. NPDC058877
GAGACGCTCACCCTTCGCACCGTCGCCCAGGCAACGGCGTTCCCACCGGTCTCGGGTCCTGGCGTAACGCGGCAGGTCCTCCGCCCGCTTCACGGCCCTCTGGCGGGGCTTGCCGGGCGGGCCGTGAAGCGGTAGATCGACCGGGACGGCCAGGACATAGGGAAGGGATCTGCCGTGACAGAAGGCGCGCAGGCCCCGGTCGCGTCCGTACCCGGCGTCCGCCAGGACCCAGCCGAACGGGACGCCGGCGACCAGAGCGGAGGTGAGCATCACGATGGCGAGCTCCGGCTTGGTGGCGAAGACGATGTCGTCGGGGATCCCGGCCTCACGGCAGCGGTCCGGGTCGCTCGCCCAGTCCTCGGGCAGGTAGAGGCGGCGGTCGATGAAAGCGTGCCCCTTCTCGGCGGCGTAGGTGAGCATGACCATGGTCTGGCAATTGCGGACATCGCCGGTCAGCCCGCAGTGCTGGAAGGCCACCCCGACGGACTTGGTGCCCTTCTTCTACGCCTGGGTGTCGTCGATGACCAGCGACGCCTCCACGTCGCCGAGATACTTGATCACATAGTCGCGCACCGCGTCGCGCAGCTGGTCGGCACTCCAGACCGAACCGTTGAGCAGCCACCGCATCCGGTCCGGCGTCACATGCCCGGCCCGCTCCGCCAGCGTCCACCCGTTCTTCTTCGGCAGCTCCGCCAGCAGCCCCTCGACATACCGCGTGAACACCACCCGCGGCTCGGGCCGGTTGAACAACCGCCCCAACGAACCAGTCAGCTCGGACAGCTCCGCGTCCCATCCGGCTATCTGCTCAGCCGTCACACCCGTCATCATGCCCGGTCAACGAGGATGACAGGACACAGTCACAAGATCTCCGGCTGTAGTACCTGGATCGTCTCGGGCGCACCACGCACAAGGTGCTTGCCTTGGTGGCCGAACTCAGGGCCGATGGGGTTCACCTGGTGATCGGCGGAGCGATGACCATCGACACTCGCGTAGGTGGTCCCGCTGCGGACATGGCGCTCCTCATGCTCGGCACGTTCGCTGAGATGGAACTGATCTTCCAGCGTGAGCGCCGTGCGTCTGCCCGTGCGTCCCGTGAAGCCAACGGCAAGACCTGGGGTCGTCCCCGAGAGATTGACCGTGCGGCTGTCCTGGAAGACCTGGAGGCCGGCCTGAGCGTCATGAAGGTAGCGGCCAAGCATGGCATCGGTCGTGCGACTGTCTTCCGCATCAAGGCTGAGGCCAAGGAAGCCTGAGCCCCTGTTGTGCCCCCTGTGAGCCTCTGCCCTGTCTGGGTAGGGGTTTTCCTCGTTCGGGGACTGGATTAACCCTCACTGTCGCTGGGGACAGCCCCAGTAAGGTGTTCCAGGGCATTTCTACGGGCGCCCAGGAGTGTCCGGGACTGATAAAGGGAGTGTGTGCTTTGCCGACTGGCAAGGTCAAGTGGTTCAACAGTGAGAAGGGCTTCGGCTTTCTCTCCCGCGACGACGGCGGCGACGTCTTCGTCCACTCGTCGGTGCTCCCTGCCGGAGTCGACGCGCTGAAGCCGGGACAGCGGGTGGAGTTCGGTGTCGTCGCCGGTCAGCGGGGCGACCAGGCGCTGTCCGTCACGGTCCTCGAACCGGCGCCCTCCGTGGCCGCGGCGCAGCGCCGCAAACCCGACGAGCTGGCGTCCATCGTGCAGGACCTGACCACGCTCCTGGAGAACATCACCCCGATGCTGGAGCGGGGCCGCTACCCCGAGAAGGCGGCCGGCAAGAAGATCGCCGGCCTGCTGCGCGCCGTCGCCGACCAGCTCGACGTCTGAGGTCCGGCCGCCCCGCCCCGCCCCGATCCGCGGGCGGCCGCTGGCCCCGTCCGGCTCCTCCTACGGGAACCGCAGTGCATCGGGGCCGAGGGGCGGTACGAGCCCCTCGGCCGCGGCCCGCGTGAGCAGTCCGCGGACGGCCGCGTAGCCGTGCTCGCCCAGGTCGGCCGTGAATTCGTTGACGTACAGCCCGATGTGCTGGTCGGCCACCTTCGGGTCCATCTCCTGGGCGTGTTCCAGGACGTAGGGCCGGGAGGCCGTCGGGTCGTCCCAGGCCATCCGCACCGAGGCGCGGGCGGCCTCCGCGAGCAGCTCCAGCGTCTTCGCGCCCAAGGAGCGGCGGGCGACGATCGCGCCGAGCGGGATGGGCAGGCCGGTCGTGGACTCCCAGTGCTCGCCCAGGTCGGCGAGGCGGTGCAGTCCGTAGCCCTGGTACGTGAAGCGGGCCTCGTGGATGACCAGTCCCGCGTCGACCTTTCCGTCCCGGACGGCGGGCATGATCTCGTGGAACGGCATCACGACGACGTCCCCGACGCCGCCGGGCACCTGCTCGGCCGCCCACAGGCGGAACAGCAGGTACGCCGTGGAGCGCTCGCTCGGCACCGCGACCGTCTTCCCCGCCAGGTCGGCCCCCGTCCCGGGGTGCCGGGTCAGGACCAGCGGCCCGCAGCCCCGGCCCAGGGCGCCGCCGCAGGGCAGCAGGGCGTACTCGTCGAGGATCCACGGCAGTACCGCGTAGGAGACCTTCAGGACGTCGTGGTCGTCGGCGCCGCCCTCGGCCCAGCCGTTGGTGACGTCGATGTCGGCGAAGGTCACGTCGAGCCGGGGCGCCCCCGGGACCCGGTCGTGCGCCCAGGCGTCGAAGACGAAGGTGTCGTTGGGGCAGGGCGAGTAGGCGATCTTCAGTTTCACGGGTGCGCCTCCACGAAGACGGTCCTGCCGAGCAGGGCGAAGGTGTGCCGGAGGGCGTCCAGGGCCTCGCCGATGCGCCAGGCGGCACGGTCGCGCGGCCCGACGGCGTTCGACACGGTCCGCAGTTCGACGACGGGAACGCCGTGCGCGGCGGCGGCCTCGGCGACGCCGAAGCCCTCCATCGCCTCGGCCGCCGCTCCCGGACGACGTTCCGCCAGCTCGGCGGCGCGCCGGGCGGTGCCGGTGACGGTGGAGACGGTGAGGACGGGCGCGACGACGTGCGGTCGTGCCCCGGTGTCCAGGGCGGCGGCGATCCGGTCGGTCAGCGCGGTGGGCACGGGGTGGACCGACCGGCCGAAGCCGAGTTCCTCGACGGCGAGGTAGCCGTCCGGGGTCTCGGCACCGAGGTCGGCGGCGACGATCGCCGAGGACACGACCACGGACCCGATCGGCGCGGTCGGCTGGAAGCCGCCGGCGATCCCGGCGGAGACGACGAGGTCGTAGCCGTCCTCGGGGGTCCCCGGCGCGGTGTGCGCCAGGGCGGCCCCGGTCGCGGCGGCGACGGCGGCGGGGCCGACTCCGCCGACGAGCACGTCGACGCGGACGGCACCGCGGACGTGGCGGCGCAGGGTGCGGCCCCCCGGCAGCGGGAGCGGCTGGGGCCCGTCGAAGCCGAGGCCGGCGGAGACGGAGTCCGCCTCTGCCGCCACGGCCGTCACGATCAGGATCCGGTGGAGCACCGGCGGGTCAGGATTCCTTCTTCAGCTGGAAGTGCCAGATTCCGGTCAGCTTCTTGCCGGTGTTCTCGACGATGGTCACCTGGGTCTCGTCGGTGGCCTCGCCGGTCTGGGTGGCGAAGAAGGCGCTGGCCGGGATGGACCGGTACGTCTTCTTGTAGGGCTCGGGTTCGGCCTGCTGGCCGCCCAGGAAGATCGTCCAGCCGTTCTCGGCGATCTCCGGGTCCACGCCGAAGCGGATCTGGTCGCCGGTGGAGACCGTGATGGTCTTCTCGGCCTTCTTGTTGAGGCACTGCTGGATCTGGGACTCCTTGATGGCGTCGCCGTCGTTGTAGCAGGCGGCCTCGGAGTGCACCGAGTCGGTCCCGACCGTCAGGGTCGCGAGCGGAGTCGGCTTGTCGCAGGCGGAGAGGACGAGGAGCCCGGCGGAGACGGCCCCGAGGGCGACGGCGGCCCGGCGGCGCGAGCCGGAGAAGAACGCAACGGTCATGAGCCGAAGGCTATCGGGCCGCCGCGTTCGCGCCACGCCGGGGTACGGCGTGCCGCCGCCCCGTACCGGTTCGTACGGAGTGTCCCCCCGCGTTCGGCCGGGGTGTCGCTAGGGCACCTTCGCCTTGGGGCTGCCCTTCTGCCCCGGGCGGGTGCGGGCCGCGGACAGCAGGCCGCGGACCGCGAGGAGCGCTCCCAGGCCCAGGATCCCGGCGGCGACGGACATGCCGACGGTGCCGTTCAGCGGCATCGAGATGCCGATCCCGCCGCCCACCACCCACGCCATCTGCAGGGCCGTCTCCGAGCGGGCGAACGCCGAGGTCCGCACCTGCTCGGGCACGTCCCGCTGGATCAGGGCGTCCAGGGACAGCTTCGACAGGGCCTGGGTGAGGCCCGCGACCGCCCCGAAGACGGCGACCATCAGACCGCCGAAGAAGATCGCCGCGCAGACCGCCGTGCCGAACACCACGGTGATCATCGTGGCGATGATGACCTCGGGACCGTGGCCGCGGTCCCGGAGCAGGGAGCCGACCGCCGTCCCGCAGGCGTTCCCGACGCCCGCCGCCACGCCCACGATGCCCAGGGAGACGGCGGCGCTCTGCCCGGACAGCGGGTGCTCGCGCAGCAGGAAGGCCAGGAAGAAGATCAGGAAGCCGGACAGCATCCGCTGCGCCGCGTTCGCCTGCAGGCCGTGCAGCACGGAGGGGCCGACCGTCCGCAGGCTCGGCTTCCGCTCCCCGTGCGTCAGCAGGTGGGCCCGCCGCTCACCCTTCGCGGAGTCCACCTTGTGGGGCATCCGCAGCGCCCAGAACGCGCCGAGCAGGAACAGCGCGCACGCCCCGTACAGCGGCCAGCCCGGCCCGACCAGCTGCAGCCCCGCTCCGATGGGCGCGGCGATGCCCGTCGCCAGCAGCCCGGCCAGGGTGACCCGCGAGTTGGCCTTCACCAGCGAGAAGTTCGGCGGGAGCAAGCGGGGCACGACGGCGCTGCGCACCACCCCGTACGCCTTCGAGGCGACCAGGACGCCGAGTGCCGCCGGGTACAGCTCCAGGCCGCCCGTCGCCACCAAGGTCGACATCATGATCGCGAGCACTGCGCGGGTCAGCATCGCGCCCGCCATCGCGGCCCGCCGCCCGTGCGGGATCCGGTCCAGCAGTGGACCGATCACGGGGGCGAGGAGGGTGAAGGGCGCCATGGTGATGGCGAGGTAGAGCGCGACGCGGCCACGGGCTTCGTCGGTCGGCACGGAGAAGAAGACGGTGGAGGCGAGCGCGACGGTGATCATGACGTCGCCGGCCCCGTTCACGGCGTGCAGCTCGATCAGCTTGCCGAGGCCCGACTCGCCCGCGCCGTGCGCGTGCGTCGCCTTCCGAATGCCCTTCGCGGTCCCGGTGAACGGCAGGTGCAGGGCACGCCCGAGTTTCCGGCCCGCTCGACGGAGCGGCCCGGAGGGATCGTGCGATCGTGCGGGGGACCGTGCGGCTGCCACTCCGTCATAGTGCCCCACCGGCACGTCCGGCGAACCGTGGCACGACGACGGACCCCCCCTCGGACCGGCCCCCTCCGGCCGCTCTCCCGGGGCGTTCGGCCGGTGCGGACCGTCCGCGATGCGGGCCACTTGGGACGGGCAGGTGGGCGGCGGCCCGCGAACGGGGTAGCGTGCGTAGCGCGTCACCGGCGGAATCTCTCGGCCGCGCGCCTCTTCGGCATCCCGCAGAATGGATGGCGATAGGTGTGCCCGAGACGCGCGAGACAAGTCGGGTGCGGACGTCGATGCGGCCCCCAGGTCCGCTCCGCCCGCCGCCCGTGGCTTCGCTCCCGCCCCTCGGCCGGCGCACCCGTGAGACCGCGTAGGAGAGAAGCGAGACCTGTGAGTGCTGCGACGACGCGAAGCGGTACCCCGCGTACCCCGCGAGCCACGCGTACCCCCGACCGCCTGTGTGCCGAGGCCGTGGACCTCGCACGAGAGGCCGCCGAGGAGGCGGCTGCTCCGGGAGTCGTCGGCGCACACGTCGGGGTGATCGCGGAGGGTGACCGGGTCGTCACGCACTTCTTCGAGTGCAAGGAGCCGGGATACCGCGGCTGGCGTTGGGCGGTGACCGTCACCCGTGCCTCCCGCGCCAAGAACGTCACGCTTGACGAAACCGTCCTGCTGCCCGGCACCGACGCCCTCCTCGCCCCCGAGTGGGTGCCCTGGAGCGAGCGGTTGCGCCCCGGCGACATGGGCCCCGGCGACCTCCTCCCCACCGAGCAGGACGACCTGCGCCTGGAGCCCGGCTACTCCGGCGAGGACGCGCCGCCGCCGAACTCCGCCGTCTCGGAGGAGATGGAAGGGCACCTCGACGTCGAGGACGCCGAGATCGTGGCCCGCACCCCTTCCCGGAGCGCGATCGCCTCGGTCGCCGAGGAGCTCGGCATGCGCCGGGCCCGGGTCCTCTCCCGGTACGGGCTGCACGTCGCGGCCGACCGGTGGGACGAGGCCTTCGGCGCGAAGACCCCGATGGCACAGGCGGCACCCGCCTCCTGCGAGTCGTGCGCCTTCCTGGTGCCGCTGGCCGGCTCCCTGAAGCAGGCCTTCGGCGTCTGCGCCAACGAGTTCTCGCCGGCGGACGGCCGGGTCGTGTCCCTCGCCTACGGCTGCGGCGGGCACTCGGAGGCCGCGGTCATGCCGAAGCCGCCGCGACCGGCACCGCCGGTGCACGACTCGATGGCCGCGGACGCGTTCCCGCTGCGCCCGGCGAAGGACTCCGGCTCCACCACGGAACCGGACGCGGCCTCGGAGGACCTGGGGCACTCCTAGCCCCTGACCCGAGCGGCCCGGTGTCCGTGTCGCTCGGGACCCGTGCCGCTCGGGACCCGTGCGGCACGCCCCGTCCCCGGTGGCCGAATGACTCCGCACGCCCCTGCTCCCCCACGTGCCCCGGCAGTCGGGTGACCCCGGGGCGCGGTACCTTCGGGCCCCGGGCCTCAAGGTCCGGGACCGACCGCCCCGCAGAGTGGAGTCAGACGTGAGCGTCAGCGTCCGGACGACGACCGACGGAACCGATCCCTTCGGCACCGCACGGCTGCGGCGCGGCGTGCTCGACGCCTGGGGAGCCTCCCCGGCCCGCTTCCGCGAGGACGCGAACGCCGAGGAGGACCTCGCCCTCGGCGGCTACCGTGACCGCCTCGTCGTCGAACTGGCCCAGAACGCCGCCGACGCCGCCCGCCGCGCCGGCGTCCCCGGCCGCCTCCGGCTGACCCTGCACCCCGCGGACCACGAGGGCCCCGCCGTCCTCGCCGCGGCCAACACCGGCGCCCCGCTGGACGCCGCGGGCGTCGAGTCGCTGTCGACCCTCCGCGCCTCGGCCAAGCGCGAGCAGGAAGGGCCGGGCGCGCACGGCGCCGTCGGTCGCTTCGGCGTCGGTTTCGCCGCCGTCCTCGCGGTCAGCGACGAGCCCGCCGTCCTCGGCCGGCACGGTGGCGTCCGCTGGTCCCTCGCGGAGGCCCGCGGACTGGCCGCCGAAGCCGCCCGGTACAGCCCGGGCCTCGGCGACGAGCTGCGCCGCCGCGACGGACACGTGCCGCTCCTGCGACTCCCGCTACCCGCCGAGGGCACGGCGCCCGAAGGCTACGACACGGTCGTCGTCCTCCCCCTGCGGGACGCCGCCGCCGTGGACCTGGCCGAGCGGCTCCTGACCTCCGTCGACGACGCCCTCCTCCTCACCCTTCCGGGCCTCGCCGAGGTCGTCGTGGAGACGGCCGAGGGGGTGCGGACCGTCCGTCGTTCCGAGGACGGGGACCACGTCCGCATCGACGACACGGCCACCGGAAGCCACCGCTGGCGCACCGTCCGTCACGGCGGCCCGCTCGACGCCGAGCTGCTCAGGGACCGTCCGGTCGAGGAGCGGCTCCGCCCGCACTGGTCCGTCACCTGGGCCGTGCCGGTGGACGAGGCGGGCGCCCCGCGCCACCCCCGCACCACCCCGGTCGTCCACGCGCCGACCCCCACCGACGAGCCGCTCGGCATCCCGGCCCTCCTCATCGCCTCGCTCCCGCTGGACACCACCCGACGACACCCCGCCCCGGGGCCGCTCACCGACTTCCTGGTGCAGCGCGCGGCCGATGCGTACGCCGAACTCCTCGCGGAATGGCACCCGGTGACGCCCGGCGCGCTGGACCTGGTGCCCGGACCGCTCGGCAAGGGCCCGCTGGACGGGGCGCTGCGCGAGGCGATCCTGGACCGGCTGCCGCGGGTCGCGTTCCTGGCGCCGGCCGCCCCCTCCGAGGAACTGCCCGCGCTGCGCCCCATCGAGGCGGAAGTCGTGGAAGGCGCGGGTGCGGAGACGGTGGGGGTGCTGGCGGAGGTGTTCCCGACGCTGCTTCCGGCCGGCCTGGAGCGCCGGCCGGAGCTCCGGACCCTGGGGGTCGGTCGGGTTCCCCTGACCGAGGCGATCGACCGGCTGGCCGGGGTGGACCGGGCGCCGACCTGGTGGTGGCGGCTGTACGACTCCCTCGCGGGCGTCGACCCGGACCGCCTGACGGGCCTTCCGGTGCCGCTCGCGGAAGGAACCGAAGGGGTGCCGGTGCGGACGACGATCGGCCCCCGGCAGGTCCTCCTGCCGCAGGACCGCACCCCCGCGGAGCTGACCCGGCTCGGGCTGAAGGTGGCGCACCCGGACGCCGCCCACCCGCTCCTGGAGAAGCTGGGCGCCCTGCCGGCCACTCCCCGTGCGGTCCTGACGACCCCGCAGGTGCGGGCGGCGGTGGCGGCTTCCCTGGACGCGGGGGACATCTGGGACGAGGACGCCGATGCCCTGGACGCGGAAGAGCTGGCCGATGCGGTCCTCGCGCTGGTCAGGGACGCGGAGCTGGACCCGGGGGACGAGCCCTGGCTCGGTGCGCTCGCCCTCCCGGACGAGGACGGCGAGCTCTCCCCCGCGGGTGAACTGGTGCTGCCGGGCTCGGCCTTCGCCGCGGTGATGCGGGAGGACGAGCTGGCCTTCGTGGACGCGGAGCTGGCGGACCGCTGGGGCGAGCAGCCCCTCGCCGCCTGCGGGGTGCTGGCGACCTTCGCCCTGGTCCGTGCGACCGACCTGGTCGTCGACCCGGACGAGGTCGAGCCCCGGGAAGGCGACTACCCGGAGCCGGACGACGCCGGTCTGCTCGACGCGGTCGACGTGTGGTGCGAGGACGTCCTCGACCGGCTGCCGGAGTCGCCGGTGCCGCCGGTGGCGACCGAGATCGTGGCCGTGCGGGACCTGGACCTGGTCGACGACGGGGCGTGGCCGCAGGCGCTCGCGCTCCTCGCGCAGCCGCCCCTGCGGGACGCCCTGATCCAGCCCGTGCGGGTGCTCCTCCCGGACGGCACGACGGAGACCGTCCGTCCGTACACCGCCTGGTGGCTGCGGGACCATCCGGTCCTGGACGGCCGCCGCCCGGCGGGCCTCCGGGCGGCCGGCACCGACCCGCTCCTCATCGGGCTGTACGACTCCGCCGACGCGACCGGCTTCGAGGACGAGCAGGTCCTCCGCGCCCTGGGCGTACGGACCTCGGTCGCGGTCCTGCTGGACGAGCCGGGCGGTGCCGCGGAGCTCCTGTCCCGACTGGCGGACCCGTCGAGGGAGGTGACGGGCGTGCAGCTGCACGCCCTGTACACGGCCCTGGCGGACCTCGACCCGGAGCAGGTCACCCTCCCCGACGAACTGCGCGCGGTCGTGGACGGCACCCTGGTGGTCGTCGACGCCTCGGAGGCCCTGGTGGCGGACGCCCCGGACCTCCTCCCGCTCGCCGGTGACCTGCCGCTCCTGCCGGTCGCGCCGTCCCGCGCGGCGGACCTCGCGGACCTCTTCCAGGTGCGTCGCCTGAGCGAGGCCGTCGAGGCCGGGGTGACGACGGTCGGCGAGGAGCACGAGGTGCCGCAGTCGGTCCACGCCCTGCTGGGGCCCTCGACCCCGGCCTCGTACGTCGAGCACGAGGAGCTCCGCGCGGGCGGCACCGAGCTCGATTGGCGCCGTACCCCCGACGGCGTCCTCCACGCCGCCACCCTGGAGGGCGTGGCGGCGGGCCTCGCCTGGGCCGCCGGCCAGTGGCCCCGCCGCTTCGAGGTGGCGGCCCTCCTGGAGGACCCGTCCCGCACGGCGGAGCTGGCCCGGGACCGCTGGTTCGACTAGTGCCGCTTCGGGCAACGTTCGCCCCGTTGTGATGTGCCGCCCGGTTGCTGTGCCGGGCGGCGCTGGACGGCCAGAATGATCATGTGGCTGAACGGGTGACGGGTCCGGGGGATCGATGACGACGAGGGCAGACGGCTGCTGCGGATCATCCGCCGGGGCACCGGGTCGGTGGTGACCTGGCGGCGGGCCCAGACGGTGCTGCTGTCCGCCCAGCGCATGCCCGTGGCGAAGATCGCCGAGGTGACGTTCACCAGCGCGGACCGGGTCCGCGACGTGATCCACCACTTCAACGCCGACGGCTTCGACTCGCTCTACCCGAAGTGCAAGGGCGACCGGCCCAGGATCTTCACGCTGCCCGAGCGCCGGGAGATCAGGAAGATCTCCAAGTCCGGGCCGGCCGAGCACGGCCTGCAGTTCTCGACCTGGAGCCTGGCCGAACTGGCCGACTTCCTGGTCGCCGAGGGGGTGGTCGACGACATCAGCCACGAGGGCCTTCGGATCCTGCTCCGCGAGGAAGGCGTCTCCTTTCAACGCGTGAAGACCTGGAAGGCCTCCCGCGACCCCGACCATGCGGCCAAGAAAGCGAGGGTCGAGCACCTCTATGCGATCGCCGACGGCGAGGTCACACCCGAGAAAGGCGAACCCGAGGTCGTCTTCTGCACGGACGAGTTCGGACCGCTCAACCTCCAGCCCCATCCCGGCCGGCAGTGGGCCGAACGAGGCGGCCGACACTAGGACCCCGACCGCGAGCCCAGGCCGAGACGGCGGGCGACCTACACCCGCCCGCACGGCGTGAGACACCTGTTCGCCGCCTACGACCTCGCCAAAGACCAGCTCTACGGGCACGTCAAGAAGACCAAGAACCGTTCCAGGTTCCTGGAGTTCTGCCGCTACCTGCGCTCGCTCCACCCCGCTGGCACGCGCATCGCCATCGTCTGTGACAACTACTCACCCCGCCTGACCACCAAGCGGTGCCAGCGGGTCGGAACGTGGGCCGCGGCGAACAACGTCGAGATCGCCTACACCCCGACCAACGGCTCCTGGCTCAACCGGATCGAGGCCCAGTTCACCGCCCTGCGCTACTTCGCCCTCGACGGCACCGACCACCCCAGCCACAAGGAACAGGGCAGCATGATCCGCCGCTACATCATCTGGCGGAACGAACACGCCGCCGACGAACACCTCCGCAAGGTCGTGGCCAGAGCCAACGTCGCCTGACCGACCGCTACCCGAACGAGCCGTCTGCGCGAGCGGCGAAGCTCTCGCAGCCGTCGTGCTCGAACCGCACTCGGCCATCGAATGACGAGGCGGGGTTGCTGCACACCCCGTAGTCCTGGCCGAGCTCCCCGCTCAACGCGATCCAGAAGCGACATCCTCCGCACTGGGTGTCATACCACTCGTCCCGGTAGTCGAGCTGGGCCGTCGAGCGGTTCAACGAGGCGAGCCAGCGCGTATGGCAGCGATCGTTGTGATCTTGGTCCTCGCCCGTCCAAGGTTCACCAGCAGCCACTCCCGATGCCTCCCGCCCCGTTTGATCCGAGACCACCAGCCCCAGAGCTTGCCCATGATCCTCTCACCGAGAAACAGGGCGAAGGTTCTCTGATGCGGCACTGGGCAGCGCTGCGCGGGTCCTCCTTCCGAGCCCCGGGGCTCGGAAGGAGGACCCGCTTGCGCAAT